>JBLNAN010000214.1:0-5539 GCA_050259355.1 Syntrophothermus sp.
AATCTTGTTGTCTAATTTTACCAGGAATTTGGATCCATGATCTGCTTCTGAAACTGGAAAAAATTTTGAAAGGAACCTCACGACCGGGTGCTTGTGCGTGTCAATCCGTTCATCTCCCTTACTGGTAAAAAATTCCCAGATCATCCTTCCTCCGAATATTACCAGGAGTCCGCCAAAAACATAAAGAATCCACTCGAACCGCTGGATCAGCGCGCTTGCCAGGAAAATGAAGATGAATCTCATGATGAGCGCACCAAGAATACCCCAGAAAAGAACCTTATGGTAGTACTTCTGTCTGATGTTAAACGACAGGAAGATCATGATGATCACGAAGATGTTATCAACGGAAAGCGAATATTCGATAAGATAGCCGGTGAGGAATTCAAGCGACAGGTTTCGGTTGTATACGGGTATGGCTTCCTGAAGGGTAAGTCCGTCAACAGAAATGGGATGATGGTATTTCACGATATTGGACTGCAATTGTTCCAAACTGGTAAAACCATGCAATTCATGACCAAAAAACCGGATCAGCAGATAAAAAATGAATGACAATGCTACCCAGGCAGTGGTCCACATCAGGGCTTCGCGGAAGGTGAGGGCGTGACTTTTTTTGTTGAAAACCCCGAGATCAAGGGCCAGCATCATGAAAATGAACAAAAGAAAGCCGGAAAAAATTAAAAGTTCATGTATATTCCAATGCATCGCAGAATGATTGAGGTTTTCCCGATCAAAATTAAGAATAATTGTTAAATTTGCTGCCCCTGTTTTTGAAACTGTCTTACTATGAATGACAATACTGTTTCCCTGAATCCCAATCCGCTGATTCATTTTCTCGACAAACCTTCTGACGATTTTACAAAAAGTGATCTCATCCGTTTCATTGAAAATAACGGGATCGAAATGATCAATTTCCGGTATCCCGGTGCTGACGGTCGGCTTAAGACCCTGAATTTCATGATAAAAAGCCGGCAGCACCTCGACCTGATCCTGAGTGCCGGCGAGCGCGTGGATGGTTCCAGCCTTTTCCCGCACTATATCGAGGCCGGTTCATCTGACCTTTACGTGATGCCGCGTTTCAGAACCGCGTTCGTTAATCCTTTTTCCGAAATCCCGGCTGTAGATATACTTTGTTCGTATTATGATAAGGACGGACTGCCATTCGTTAGTTCACCCGAATACATCCTCAGGAAATCACACGAAACCCTGACCCGGCAAACGGGTTTGTCTTTCGAGGTGATGGGTGAGCTGGAATATTACGTGATCAGTGAGCTGGACCCGTTGTACCAGGCGGTTGATCAACGGGGTTATCATGAATCTTCCCCGTTCTGCAAATGGGAAAAACTCCGTGCTGAAGCCATGCAGGCGATTGTTCGCTGCGGGGGCTTCATCAAATATGGTCATTCAGAAGTAGGAAATTTCGTAGAGGACGGTCTTGCCTACGAACAGAACGAGATTGAATTTCTTCCGGTGAAGCTGGAGGAAGCCGCCGACCAGCTGATGATCGCCAAATGGGTATTGCGGTCACTGGCCCATAAATACGGCGTGTCGGTTACGTTTGCTCCGAAGATCACCACCGGGAAAGCCGGAAGCGGTCTGCATATTCATACCCGTTTGATGAAAGGCGGCAAAAACCAGATGATTGACAAGGGTGTGCTCTCGGGAACCGCCAGGAAAGCCATTGCCGGCTATCTCGACTGTGCACAGTCGCTCACCGCCTTCGGTAACATGATCCCTACTTCTTATTTCCGTCTTGTACCTCATCAGGAAGCGCCCACCAACATTTGCTGGGGCGATCGTAACCGTTCGGTGCTCGTAAGGGTGCCACTGGGCTGGAATGCAAGCAACAACATGCTTTCCGACGCCAACCCCAAAGAGGTTGACTGCAAATGGGACTTTAACTCCAAACAAACGGTTGAGTTCCGTTGTCCGGATGGTTCCGCCGATATTTACCTTCTCCTGGCTGGTCTTACCGTGGCTGCTCGTCACGGAATAGAAAAGGAGGATGCACTGGAACTTGCCGAGAAAACCTATGTTGATGTCAACATCTTCGAGGAAAAACACAAAACCCGCGTGAGCAAGTTGCAGCAATTGCCCGATTCGTGCTGGAATTCTGCAGACTGCCTTGAAAAACAACGGGCCATTTACGAGCAGTATGATGTCTTTCCCCACCAGATCATCGACGGTGTGATCAAAAAACTGAAAAGCTACAACGACGGCCAACTCCGCAACCAGATCAAAGACAACGAAAAGGAAATACTCCGGCTGGTGAACAGCTATCTGCATTGTGGTTGATTTAGAGTAGCGAGTTTTGAATGGTGAATGGCGAGTGAGGGATTAGTTTTTTATAAGTTTTTTTGAGGCATTCTTTTTCATTTGGCTGAATATTTTCAAGAGTTGGAGTACTTCAGAAGATATTTCTGAGATTTCAGCTTCATTTACAAATTCTGTATATTTCAAATATTCAATCCAAAATAGTGTTTCATCGCATTCTTCGACTACAATACAAATTTTTGAATAAAATTCTTTAACCGAACGTCCTCTTGTGGCAGCATAAAAATTGGCTGCTACTGATGAGGAGCTTTTGATTATTTGATTAACCGGACTTATATCCAAAATTTTTATTCTCTTTTTCCTTAAAATAATTGAAAGGCCAACAGCCATTTTTAAAGTCCTTTTTCTTAATTCGTCCATAAAACTTTTTTAGCTTAATCAGCCCAGATGAAAAAAGTAATACTATTTTCCAGAAAAAATTTTCATTCGCCACTCGCCACTCGCCATTCGCCACTCGCCACTCGCCATTCACCATTCGCCACTCACCATTTGCCACTGCCAAATTGTCAGCCTGTCGGGCTGGTACAAAAATTGACCTCCAACCTGCACAAAACAATTAAATCAAAAATACAAGGAGGTAATTATGACACTGATAAAATGGAACAACCGGAACCCTCTGACCGATATGTTTTCTAACTTTTTTGATACTGATTTCGTTGACTATTTCAACAGAAGGTCAATTGATCCAGCTGCCAACATTATCGAACACGCTGATTCGTTTGAACTTAACCTGGCTGCACCGGGGATGAAAAAAGAGGATTTCAAGATCAATCTTGAAAACAACATCCTTACCATCTCCTCTGAATTACAGGATGATGAAAGGGAAAACAAAAAGAATTATACCCGAAGGGAGTTTTATTACGGATCTTTCAGCCGCTCCTTCACCTTACCCAAAACCATTGATCTTGACAAGATCAGGGCAGATTATGAAAATGGTCTGCTGAAGATCCTGCTTCCCAAGAAAGACGAAGCCAGACTGGATATACGGAAGGAAATTAAGATTTCCTGATGAAACAAAAGGCCCGGGCCCACATTGCGCTTCTCGTCACCACGCTGATCTTCGGGGTTCACTATGGCATAGCCAAAGCCCTGATGCCCGGCATGCTTCAGCCGATGCAGCTGCTGTTTCTGCGATCTTTGGGTGCGCTGATCCTTTTCTGGATCTTTCAGAAATTATTCATCCGGGAAAAGGTGGAGCGCAAAGACCTGATCATGATCGCTGTTTGCGGTTTATTCGGCTTCGCGCTCAACCAGGCGCTGTTCTATCTCGGGCTTAACTTAACCACTCCCGTTGATGCATCAATCATTCACGTACTGAACCCCGTGTTTGTTCTGGTTTTTGCCAGTATCCTCATCAAGGAAAAGGTGACCTGGATCAAGGTAACGGGCATCTCTCTCGGGGCAGGCGGCGCCCTGATCCTGATCCTTTATGGAAAATCGATGGGAGCCGGCACCAACTCGTTTACCGGGAATATCCTTGTGATGCTGAACATGCTTTTCTACGCGTTCTATATCGTGCTGATGAAGCCCATTGTGGCTAAATACCATACCGCGACGATCCTTAAATGGGTGTCGCTGTTCGGCTTCCTGTTCATCATCCCCTTTTCGGTAAAGGATATGCTTGTTCTGGATTTCGCCCGTATAACTTTCCAGGGATGGATGGGCATACTGTATATCATCGTGCTGAACACTTTCGTGGCTTATCTGCTGATCAATTTCGCCCTGAAATTCGTGGAAGCCAGCAGCGTCAGTTTTTACACCTATCTTCAGCCGGTGATCGCTTCGGCCATGGCCGTTTCACTCCGCGGCGATACGATCACCTTTCCGAAAGTACTGGCTGCTGTCCTGATTTTCACCGGAGTGTATCTGGTTAACCGGAACAGCAAAGCCGGGGAAGGGCATGAGACTATATCCTGATTTTTCGGATATCCTCTTTCATCCGCTCTATATCTGCAATCCATTCTTCGATATCCTGTTCATGTTCCAGTTCCTCGTTCAGGATGGTGGTCACCATCTGGTGCGTCGTATGGTCGATCCCGTTGGTGAAATCAGCCAGTTCCTTGTAACGCTGGATTGCACAACGCTCGGCATCAAGATTCTGCTTCAGGATCACCTCTACATAAGGATCGCGGGGTTCCTCATACACGCAACGGGCCAGGTCAAACCACTGTTTAGGATTAAGCACCGGTGTTCCTCCCAGCTGAATGATCCGGTCAATGACCAGCGTGGCGTGGTTCTGCTCCTGGGTGGCATGAACAAGCAGTTCGGGTTCTATTTCGCTTCGCATGGGCCCTTCCATAAGCCGCGCACCAATCCAGTACTGGTAATACGCCAGCCATTCCTCGCTGAGCGCCTGGTTTAGCATCCCGATAAGTTTCTCTACATCCAAATTTAAAATGTCAATTCCTCGTTTTCCCATATACAGTTGTTTTTATGAACTAAAATAAGACTTTTCTGCCTTTATTTTGACTTTTTGATAATTTTCCTTGTGAAGATGAATTGGTCATTTTTTCCCTGAATAAAATATATTCCTGCCGGAAGAAACTGAAGATCAAGACTCGTACGGGTGCCGCTCAGGGCAGAGGTGTGAATGGATTTTCCCCGGAGATCAAAAATAATCAGACCCATCTTTCCTGATGGATTTTTCTGCTCCACGATAAGGTGATCTTCAAACGGATCCGGATAAACCCTGAGCAGATCAGCCTGTTGTTCTGCAATGCCGGATGCCGCTGAATCTGCAATCCTGAATATTCTCCCGCTGGATAAACCCGCGATATAGATCTCACCGTTATTGTCTTCGCCGAAACTGCTGAAATTGTTGCCTGCAAAAACACCTTCTGTCCTTGCCGACCATGTGCCCGAACTGTCACTCAGCGACCCGATGATATCCTTGCAATAATCGGCAAAAAAATATTTCCCGTACATCTTTGGATTCAAAGTTCCCCGGTACCGGTATCCCCCGGTGATGGCCCAGCAGGGCGAAGTGTCATGTGCGTATTCGTAAACCGGGAAAGTATAAGTATTCTGGGACTGACAACCGTCAGTCTGATAGGGAAGACTGCCCTCGTAGCAACGCCAGCCATAATTCCGGCCGCCAGGGGTGCCATAAGGCTCCAGGTCCACCTCTTCCCGCTGTCCCTGCCCTACATCACCTATCCACAGGTCGCCGGTTGTCCGGTCAAAACTGAATTTCCACGGATTTCGCAGT
>JBLNAN010000215.1:0-7634 GCA_050259355.1 Syntrophothermus sp.
GGTATTCCACGCAGGATCATGGGTTTCGGCATTTTTCAGTGATGAAAGGTCGTACAGGTACTTCCTGGCGTCGTTCCGGTGTTCATTCAGTGTTTTCTTCGCCCAGGAAGGAAATCCTTCAAAAGAATCATAATGAGGATTATACAGGCAGAAATTATCCGAAAGTTCTTTTCTCACTATCAGTTCTTCAAGAAAAGCATATTTGGATTCAACAGATGTATCGTTTTCATGTTTTTGTACCTCGATCGCGACCCGCTGGGCCGAAATCTGTCCAAAATGGAGATAGGGAGAAAGCCCCGACTGTGCATCATATTCAGGATGGTTTCTTTTATCACCATAATCTTTTAACCGCCCGTCAAGGAATTGCTGCAGTTTAAGAAGCGCTGCTCTTTCTCCTGAAATCTCATGTCGATCCTGTTTGAAAAAATCCTCCTGGCGAGGAAGTTCAATAGAAAAGGGGTGGGAGGGAAGTTCAGGGAAATCCTTCAGGAAAATATTGATCACCTTCTGAATTTTCAGCCGGAGGTGATAGGCATTGCTTTCTGCTTTTTGGGATATAAACCGGCAGGGCAGGATGTTGTGGGCATCAACTTCGGAAAAGGCAACGGCTATGTTATTTCCAACCTTCTGTTTCCATTGCTGGTTAATTTTAAGCGGATTAAAATCAGTGATCAGCATTCCCGCCTGAATCTGGTTCAGAAAAGGGGGAATTGTTAATTCCGGTTGTCCTTTTAACAGGTAAAAGGGAATATTCAGGGAAGCCAGCTGCTGTTTGACCTGCGTCAGTCCTGCCAGCATAAAATCAAAATGTCCCGCCTGTGCCTGCAGGTATTCCGGGACCTGGCAGAAAACAACCACCAGCGGTTGTTTCATGGAAAAGGCCATTTGTGAGGCATACAACAGTGCCCAGTTATCTCTTGCCCGCTGGTCGCGGCTCATCCAATATACCACGGGCCCGGGTACCGGTGGTAGGTTGTTCAGGGGTAGTATTCTTCGTTCATCAACCATGCCTGAAGCAATCGGTAAGATGGTCATTAACCATTCCTGCTGCCTGCATGAAAGCATAGCAGATGGTTGTACCTACAAACCGGAAGCCCCTTTTCAGCAGATCCCTGCTCATGGCATCCGATTCCTTTGAACTGGCCGGCATCTGAGAAAGGCTGGTAAGTTTATTGTCGATGGTTTTGCCGCCGGTGAACTGCCAGATGTACTTGTCGAAGGACCCGAACTCCCTTTTCACCTGCAGGAAACATGCGGCATTGTTGATGGCAGCGCTGATCTTGGCCTTGTTGCGGATGATACCTGCATCGGCCAGCAGGGCTTCAAATTTCTGCTGATCGTAGACCGCGATTTTTTCGGCATCAAAATCATCAAATGCATTTCTGAAATTCTCCCTTTTGTGCAATATGGTCCTCCAGCTCAAGCCTGCCTGGAAGGCATCCAGAATCATGAATTCAAACAATTTCCGGTCGTCATGCAGGGGAACGCCCCACTCTTCATCATGGTAGGTAATCATCAGCGGGTCTGTCGACGGCCAGGGACATTTTTTTATTTCCATCTGTAACTTGTTTAGGCAAAGATAATAAAATACACGTTTTTTGTCATGAGGAAGGAATCCCGGGTGATGGGGCGACCAAAAATTTGGCAGTAATCAAAAATATTGTAATTTTGCCGGCGGAGAGATGGCAGAGTGGTCGATTGCGGCGGTCTTGAAAACCGTTGAGGTGCAAGCCTCCGGGGGTTCGAATCCCTCTCTCTCCGCAGGTAAATCGTAAAGTGCAAGGTGCAAAGGGTAATTTTACTCATTGCACTTTTTCTTTTAGACTAAAAATCTGAATACTCTTTGTGTCTTGGTGCCTTTGCGGCATTCAAAAAAAACACTACTTTTGCGCCTCGTATGAACAAAGAGAACTATTCCCGGAGAGATGCCAGAGCGGTCGAATGGGGCGGTCTCGAAAACCGTTGATCCCTTACGGGGTCCGGGGGTTCGAATCCCCCTCTCTCCGCTGAAGGTAACCTTCGACAAGCTCAGGTTACCTTCGACAAGCTCAGGTTACCCCGATAAACTCAGGTTACATAAAAAAGTGCAAAATGTATCATTACATCCTGCACTTTTTGTTTTAGAAGTTATATCAATTTTACAACTTGTCCATCACCAGATCCACTGTAATTTCCTGCGTTTTTGAAATGTTGTTTACAACGGCAGTTGGAACTTTGACCTCAAAGTCGGCAATCGTGATGATGAATTTCGATTTTGCCAGAACTTTCCCTTCTTTTATTTCAATCGTTCCTTTTTCTTTCACAGGTTTGGTTACCCCGTGAATGGTCAGTTTTCCTTCAACATTCACATTGTATATCCCATCCTTGGAAAAATCAACATCCTTGATATTGGTCACTTTTCCGAGGAAAGTGGCATTGGGATAGGTATTTGATTCCACATAATTTTCATTGAAATGTTCCTGCATCAGGGCCTTCTCGAAAACAAAGGATTTCATCAGCACCCTGAAAACAAAATCACCCGTGGCAGCGTCCAGCGCCGCGTTGACCTGCCGGTTCGTGGCCTCGATTTTTTCAATGGAAGTCTCACCATAAAAGCGGATGAATCCATTTTTGGTGGCATATTTCTGAGCGCCGGCCTGTAAAACAAACAAACCTGCAATGATCGTTATTAAAATTGTTTTTCTCATTTCTTTTTTTGGTTTGGTTAATAGTTCAGGGAACAATGTTCCATGATCACATCGGATCCTTCATTATATCCGGTGCAATATCCTTTGAGCTTCACGTTTCCGTCTGTTTTAAGTTTCCGGGCTTCATCATTAAACTTTTTCATCATGGTACACCTGAGTCCCGCATCCCCGAACATTCCCTTGTCAAAAACAAAAACAGCTGTCACGAGTGAATCGGTGGTTTCAATTTTATTCAATTGCCCCGTAACCTCAATAATCTTACCAAGATAGAGCTTGTTGGCCTCCCCGGGATGGTTTATGAAGTTTTTATACAATTCAGCCGCGGTCATGGCATAATCGGGTTTGAGTTCTTCATAATCCGGCTGTGGCTTGTTGATATAAAACTTCCAGACCAGAGCAGCAGCAATGATCCCGAGGATAAACAAACCGAGAATTATTTTTAACCAGAGTTTCATGGGATATGTTTAAAATCCTGAGAATGGATTCAATGAATGACCAAACGGATCATCTCCGAACACCGTGGTACCCGGATAATAATAGGGTGAATTGTTCTGATGATAGCCAAATCCGGCCTGGATATGAAAACCGTCCGTGACCTTGTAATCCACGGTCATGTTTACTCCCTGCGCGGTATTGTTAAGCCAGGGATACCGGGCATTTTTTCCCGAGAGGTCAAAATATTTGTACGCGGATCCGGAGATGGTAATATTTTTATTCAGGAGATACTGACCACTCATGTAGATTAATCCGGTCGAAATATTTCCCGTGACTTTATTTTCTCCATAAAAATAGGGACTGAAGCCGGAGAGCTGGGTATTGATGTAGCCAAAGCCTGCTGAAATGGAAAATTTTTTTGTGAGGGAGCAGGAAAAATCAGGAGCAACCCAGGAACTGAAAGCAGATCCCTGACCGTGAAAAGAGCTGAACTGCGATCCTAACCGTAATGTAGTATGAACTTTATTGGATGTGACCGTCGAAAAACCAGAAGAAGTGCTGTTGTGAAACCGGGTTGAATCCACCTGTGAGAAAGCGGGAACAAAGAAAATCATGGCAATGAGAAACAGGATAACACGCTTCATGGAGAAGGATTTTTTACAAATTTAATGCTTTTCTTGCCTTAACATATACAACGTTAGTTTTTCCGTGAATTGTATGTCGATTGTTTTCAGGAGCATAAATTTGACCAGGATCATTTCTGCCTTGGCCCGATTGATCCCGGCGATCCTGCAAAATTTTGAAAGGGTGATATGGGGATTTTCCTGAAGGTATTCCAGCAGGATTTTTTCCTTATCCGTGAATTTCAGAAAAACACCTTTTGGTTTTCCTTCATTTTCCCAGTACTTCAGGAGTACCCGGTTGGCCAGCAGGTTTTGGTCACCTACCCGGATATACACCATCCATTTACCATCTTTGTGCTGGGCCAAGTGGGGACGGTTTTTGCTTTTTGGAACAATAATTTCTAAAACCGTCTTGTTGTTGATGGTCCATTCTTTACTCTCGTATTGAATAGGCGGATTACAATACATGCTGGCCGCGGCATCCAGCATAAAGGCCTCTTCATCAGACCTTACACCCGCAATCGCCCCGTTATCCTTTACGCCGATCAACAGTCTCCCGCCATCGGTATTGGCAAACGCAACGAGAGAATGGGCGATGCGCCGGGCATCGGTAATTTCGAATTTAAAATCCAGCTGCTGGTGCTCACCTTCCGAAATCAATCGGTGAATATGCCCGGCGGAATCCTTCATGCTCAAAAATTCAGGTAATAACCATTTCAAACGGACGAAACGGGCAATTGTTATCCGCCATTCGCCATCCGATACTCGCTACTTGCTATTTGCAACTAAATAAACGAAATCGTATCACTCGCCGTGATTTTCTCGCAATAGTGACATTTTAGTTTAAGGTTCTTTTTATCAATTACCGTAAACCTGGTTGTAACTGTTTCGTGATTGGTGATACAGTTCGGATTAAAACATTTCACGATGTTGTCAGCATGATCGGGAACCGAGACTTTTTTCTTTTCAATTACTTCAAAATTCCTGATCACGATTAGGGTTGCAGTGGGGGCGACCAATGCAATCTTGTTGATTTCCGCTGGTTTGAAGAAAATGTTGCTGACTTTTATGATCCCCTTTTTGCCCATCTTTTTACTGTCGAGATTGGTCCCGAACAACACCTGGTCTTTTGTTCTTTCCAGGTGCAGGATCCTGAATACCTGTGTAACACTTCCGGGGGGAATATGGTCGATTACTGTACCGTTTTCGATGGCTGAAACTTTAAATTCTTTTCTGGTTTCCTCTTTTTCCATGATTTCTGATTTTTCTGCTTATACTTCATTTTATTTAACGCCCAGAATTGTTGCCAATAAGGCCTGGCGGACAAAAACACCGTTCAATGCCTGGGTGAAATAATAGGCTTTGGGATTATCATCCACATCCACGGTAATTTCATTCACGCGGGGCAGGGGATGAAGAATCCTGAGGTTGGGCTTGCCTTGTTCAAGCATATGATTGTGCAGAATGTAAGAGTTCTTAACCTTTTCATAATCCAGCGGATCAGAAAATCGCTCCTTCTGGATACGGGTCATATAAAGGATATCCACATTGGGAATGACTTCATTCAGTTCGGTGTACTGGTGATAGGAAAGATCTTTTTCCTTGATATGCAGTTTAACCGAACTCGGGAGTTTCAGTTCGTCAGGTGAAACGAGATGAAAAGTCGTATGATAATTGCAGAAAGCCTGAACCAGAGAATGCACGGTCCGTCCGTATTTCAGATCGCCGACAAAAGCAATATTAAGGTTGTCAAGTGTTCCCTGCGTCTTGCGGATGGAGTACATGTCAAGAAGCGTTTGTGTAGGATGCTGGTTGGCGCCATCACCGGCGTTGATGATAGGGACACCTGCCACCTCGCTGGCGAAGCGGGCGCTGCCTTCACGCGGATGACGCATGATGATGATATCTGAATAATTACTGACTGTTTTTATGGTGTCTCTTAAAGATTCGCCTTTCTGAACACTGGTTGAACCGGGTTCTGAAAATCCAATTACCTTGGCACCCAGCCTGGAAGCTGCACTTTCAAAACTTAATCTTGTTCTGGTGGAAGGCTCGAAAAATAGCGTAGCCACTACAAAATCTGATAAAATTTTCTGGGTGGGCTGCTTTTCAAATTCTTCAGCGAGATCGAGTATCCTTATATGCTCTTCCCTTGTGAAGTCGTTGATCGATATTAAGCTTTTGTTTCTCATTTACGGTAAGTTAAGGTTACTTAAAGATAAAAAAAAAGGGGCAAATGCCCCTTTCAATATTATTTTTTGGTTTTGATTTTATGAACTTTGAGAAAATCGCCAATTATTGTATCCAGATTAGGATGGCCGATCTCCTGGAGATCATAATAAACCCTGGTATTGGGTTTCTTGATCTTGATGATGCGGTTCAGGTCAATCGGGGTGGCGATGACTACAGAATCACAGTCTACCTTGTTTACAGAGGTCTCGAGATCTTTCACCTGCTGATCACCATAACCCATGGCCGGCATCAGTTTGCCGATGTTCGGATAAATACGGAACGTTTCAGCCAGTTTGCCAACCACCCATGGACGGGGATCGATCATCTCTGCAGCACCATATTTCTGGGCAGCAACAACGCCGGCACCGATTTTCATCTCACCATGCGTCAGGGTAGGACCATCCTCGATCACCAGTACTCTCTTGCCACGGATGATGGACTCATCGTCAACGCGGATTGGCGAAGCACCGTCAACAACCAGTGCGTTGGGGTTGATCTTCTGAATGTTCTCGCGAACCTTGGTAATATTCTCAGGATAAGCTGAATCAATTTTGTTGAGAACAACAACATCAGCGATACGAATATTCACCTCACCGGGATAATATCCCACCTCGGCACCAGGACGGTGCGGATCGGCAACAGTTATCATCAGATCAGGCTTGTAGAACGGGAAGTCGTTGTTTCCGCCATCCCAGAGAATGATATCACAGCCTTTGGGATCTTTTTCTGCAGCACGGAGAATGGCTTCATAATCAACCCCGGCATAGATCACGTTACCGCGAACCACGTGAGGTTCATATTCTTCCATTTCCTCGATGGTGCATTTGTGCTTTTTGAGGTCGGCAATGGTAGCAAAGCGCTGAACTTTCTGCTCAACCAGGTTTCCGTAAGGCATCGGGTGACGAACGGCTACTACTTTAAGACCCATTGCCATCAAAATTTCGATGATACGGCGTGAGGTCTGGCTTTTGCCACATCCCGTGCGGGTTGCTCCAACGGCGATTACCGGCTTGGTGCTTTTTACATAGGTGTCTTTGGGGCCAAGAAGGAGAAAGTTTGCACCGGCTGCATTAACCAGCGCGCTGAGATTCATTACCCTGGGATAAGGAACATCACTGTAAGCGAAGTTACAGATGTCCACTTTGTACTTCTTGATCAATTCAGGTAATTCTACCTCGGCAAAAATGGGAATGCCTTTGGGATAGAGCTTCCCGGCAAGCTCGGCCGGATATTTCCTTCCATCAATGTCTGGAATCTGGGCAGCAGTAAATGCGACGACATTGTAGTCAGCATTGTCACGATAGTAGGTGTTGAAGTTGTGAAAATCCCTACCGGCGGCGCCGATGATGATTACATTTTTTTTCATAGAGACCTCTTTTTTGCGGGGTTTATTATTAGTATTCAAGTATTTGAATTCAGGAAAATCGTTTTGCAAACCTACTTATTTTTTACGACATATACAAACCATGGTTAGTAAGTGGTGAAAAAGTCTTTGATCAATTTCCTACATTTGCACCACAAACTGTGACCATGATAGAAGGATTATTAGCAGATAAGACCGCTGAAGCAATAAAAATGATTTACGGGCAGGAGATTATGCCTTCTTCTGTCCAGATTGAAAAGACAAAAAAGGAAATCGGTGGAGATTATACCATTG
>JBLNAN010000216.1:0-3173 GCA_050259355.1 Syntrophothermus sp.
CACGGATGTGTATGGTCATTATTCCATTACGCTTCCCGCTGCGAAATACACCGTCACAATTTCGTATATCGGTTACAAAACCGAAGAAAGAACCATTGATCTCGGCTCGGATATAACGCTCAACCTGGAATTAACCATGGCGAGTTCCACGTTGTCGGAAGTGGTGGTTACAGCCGAACAGGCCGACAAGAATGTGGTTCAGCCTGAAATGTCCATCTTCAAAATGAACACCGCCACCATCGAAAGGATCCCCGCGTTGTTCGGAGAAGTGGATATTCTCAAGGCCATTCAGTTGCTACCCGGCGTTCAGTCGGTAAGTGAAGGCTCGAGTGGTTTCAGTGTCAGGGGCGGCTCTCCGGATCAGAATCTCATTCTACTGGACGAAGCCACCGTTTACAATGCCTCGCATCTTCTCGGTTTCTTCTCGGTTTTTAACAATGATGCCATCAAGGATGTGAAACTTTACAAAGGAGATATTCCACCGGCTTACGGCGGCAGACTGTCTTCAGTACTTGATATCAGGATGAATGACGGAAATGCAAAGGAATTTGAAGTAAATGGTGGTATCGGTCTCATCGCGAGCCGGCTGACCATAGAGGCTCCCATTATAAAAGATAAGCTTTCTTTCATTGTTTCCGGCAGGAGAACCTATGCTGATCTGTACCTTCCCCTTTCCAAACAAGAATCCTTAAAGGATAATAAATTGTATTTCTATGACCTGAATGCAAAGGCCAATTACAGGATAAACGACAATAACCAGGTTTTTATATCAGGATATTTCGGCAGAGATGTTTTCAAAAACCAGTTCGCGGGTATGGACTGGGGCAATGGTACGGGAACGGTACGATGGAATCACATGTTCTCGAAACAGCTTTTTTCCAATTTCACCGTGGTTTACAGCGATTACAAATACAACCTGGATGCAGGAGGCGGCGGGGCAAGTTCTTTTCAATGGAATTCTTCCCTCAAGGACCTGGGTGCAAAAGGAGATTTCAGTTATTATCTGAATACAAAAAACACTATTCGTTTCGGTTTTATTGGCACTTACCACATGATCGATCCCGGCGTGGCGAAAGGCATCGGCGAATCGGTATTCTCCAGCGTTACCGTTCCCATGAATTATGCACTGGAAAGTGGAATTTATCTTTCCAATGAACAAAAACTGGGAGAAAAATTCATTTTAAAATATGGCTTGCGGTACTCTGTTTTTCAAAATGTGGGCCCGGGAACAGTATTTCATTTTGATGAAAATTATAATGCACAAGATTCAACCGTATATTCAAAGGGTGATTTTTTCAATACCTATTCGGGATTTGAGCCAAGACTGGGGATTCTTTTTAATCCCAATCCGAACTGGTCACTCAAAGCAAGCTATGCCCGTACTTACCAGTATCTGCAGCTAGCGCAAAATTCAACAGTCGGAACGCCGCTGGATGTATGGTTTCCCGCGAGTCCGAACATCAAACCCCAGCTGGGTGATCAGGTTGCCGGCGGGTATTTCAGGAATTTCAGAAAAAACACGATCGAAACATCGTTTGAAGTGTATTATAAATGGATGCAGAACGTGATCGATTTCAAGGATTTTGCCCAGCTGCTCCTGAACAATAAACTCGAGGGCGAAGTGCGAACCGGAAAGGCATATTCGTATGGTGCTGAATTTCTTGTCAAACTGAACGAGAAAAAACTGAACGGCTGGATCAGTTATACCTATTCCAGGACTTTCCGCCAGATTGAAGGGATTAATAAAGGAAAGGAGTATTCAGCCCCGTATGACAAGCCCCACAATGTTTCCATTGTTCTGAATTACGATATCAGCAAGCGGTGGAGTTTTTCACTTAACTGGTTGTATGCAACCGGAACGCCCGTGACCTTCCCAACCGGCAGGGCCGTTGTGGGAGGCAAGGTGATTCCGATTTATTCAGACCGGAATGCATACAGGTACGAGGATTATCACCGCCTGGATGTTTCGGCAACCTTGTATTCCAAAAAGAAGCCAAAAGACAGATTCTCCTGGGATCTTAATTTTTCGCTGTACAACGCGTATAACCGTCACAACACCTGGACGATCAACTTCTTGCAGGAATCAGGAAATCCGGATATCACTTATGCCGAAAAAGTGTATCTGTTCGGGATCATTCCATCGGTAACTTTTAATTTTCACTTCAATCATGAAAGATAAAATCATCGCTATAATTTTGGGCTTCATGGTCATTTTTGCAGCATCCTGCACCGAAAAAGTTGATCTCAAACTGGAGAGCGGCTATGAGCGGCTCGTCGTGGTTGGATCGGTGACTGACAGACAAGGGCCCCAAAGGATTACCTTGACGAAGACCTCTGATTATTTCTATAATGCGCCGGCTCCGAAAGTTGTTGGTGCCACAGTAAAGGTAACCGATGGCACCTCAACCTGGAATTTCAAAGAGACGGAACCGGGAGTTTCAGGAGTGTACGATTCGCCCAGGGATTTTACAGGCAACCCCGGCCGGACTTACACGATGACGGCAGAGCTTGCAGAGCCGATTGCCGGGCACAACACGTATGAATCTTCCTGTTATTTGCCCGCGGTCACCCACCTGGATTCGATACGGACAGAATTTCAGCCTGACTGGGGCAAAAAAGGGTTCTGGCTGGTCAAGATTTATGCCCAGGATCCGCCGGGAGAAAGAAATTATTACATGCTGAACATTTACAAAAACGGCCATCTCTGGTCTGATACCATTACCAAGGTCTCTGTGTCCGATGATCAGTTTTTCGATGGCACCTATCTTAATGGTGCGGATGCCTGGCTTATCAACAACGAGCACGACTGGCAAACGCTTCACAAGGGGGACACCGTCAGGGTAGAACTTTCGGGCGTCACCAAGGAATATTACAATTTTATTCAGCAGGTTCAGCAGTCGGGATTTAATATTCCCTTCTTTTCCGGTCCACCCGCCAACGTTCAGGGTAATGTCAACAATGACGGAACCGGTTTCTTTTCAGCCTATTCCAGCAGCTTTGCTTCAACCGTTGTGAAATAAAAAAAGAGGCGCCTTGGTCAGACGCCTCTTTTCTTTTTAACCAGCTTGGTTTATTTGATCATCTTATTCGATTCAATGATTTTGCCATTGCTCGTAAGGCGATAAAAATAAATACCATCAGCAAAAGAAGCTGTATTAATTGTTACGCCCGTT
>JBLNAN010000217.1:0-3261 GCA_050259355.1 Syntrophothermus sp.
GGAAGAGCTCTGACATTGATCGTAAGGGCATTGGATTTCAACGATTTTTCAACGGTGGAATAGCCACTTCCAAAGAAATTGTCATTGAAAAAGTCGTCGAAAAAAGGATCTCCCGTCCGGGTTTTTGTCTGGCGCTTGATCTGTGCCACGCATTCCATTTCAAGCGGTTCAATCGTGAGTTTGCCGCTCTTGAGCGGGAAAAGGGCGATTTTACGGATATCAGCAACCACGTATTTCTCCCCGTCAATCGTCTGGGTATACTGGTTCATTTTGTCCGTCTCCTTGATCAGATTTTCCGACCAGAAACCCTGAAAGGAAGAAAGCTTGTTGATTGAGATCTGGTTGATGGGAACCTTGGTGAAAATCTTGTAAGTAACCACTATTCCTTCTCCCTGGAGTGGATTGGAATTGCTTGCAAATGCCTTCAGGAAAACATCATTGGGACCGGCCTGTACCGTTCCCTGCTGGCTGCCTGACCGCCCTGAAGCCCCTTGCTGAACACCACTGCCTTTCACCACCTTGATCACCAGTGGGTTGGACTGGTGAGTCTTCCCATTGGCTGTTACACTTGCAGCCGGAATGGTAAAGGTTCCTTCACGGCTGGCAACGAGGAAATAAGACCAGGTGATATTATAGGATGAAGAAGCCTTGCCGTTCACGTACCGCACGCTGGTCGAGGTGGACATGTTGGGGCCCGACATCACATTGAAACCGGAAATGGAAGGTCCCCTGAAATTTTCTCCCTGGGCATTCAGGCTGTAAGAAAGATTAAAGGTCTCACCTACCGTCACAGTGGGTTTTGCGGACGCCGTCAGCTGAACATCCTGTCCCCTGACGGTCAACCCTGATACCAATATCAGGAATAAGAAAAACCTTTTCATATGTTTGACCTGCTTTACCATTTCAATGCTTTACCAGTCTTTTTCGGAAGGCACCGGCTGTTTGGCCTGCGCTTTCTCCTTTTTCACCTTCTGCATGGTTTTTTTCTCGTCATTCTTCAACGCCTCCAGCATCCTTTCTGCATCTTCCTTGCTGATTTTCTTGGGATCCTGCTGTTGTTGCTTCTGCTGATCCTGCTGCTGATCCTGTTTCTGCTGGTCCTGCTTCTGGTCCTTTTTATCCTGATCCTTTTTCTGCTGGTTTTGTTGCTGTTGCTGTTGCTGTTGCTTCCTCAGCATCATCTTTGCATATTCGAGATTGTATTTTGTTTCCTTATCGGAAGGATTGTTAATCAGAGAATTTTTATAGGCCCCGATACTTTTTTCATATTGTTTGGATTCAAGAAGAGCGTTTCCCAGGTTGTGATAAATTTCTGCTTTGGCATTTTTATCAAGTTGCTTTGAGGCTGTAAGCGATTCAAATATCCGGGCCGACTCATCGTATTTTTTTTGCTGATAAATGGCATCACCCAGGTTGAATTGCCCTTTTGGATTTTCTTTTTCAAGCTCAAGTCCCTTCCGGTAATTCATTTCAGCTTCACCGAATTTGCCTTTCTCATAAAGCTTGTTCCCTTCCCTCAGAAGCTTGTTCACCGTTTGTCCGGAAGCTTCAAATGACAGGAAAATCAACAGTCCCATGACCATTTTCCACCCTGTTGCCATCACACCGTTAAGCCTTTTTAACTGCATTATTATTCTGATTTTCGAAGGGTTTGAATTTGTTGAACCACTGGTTTTTCTTTTCGAAAATGAACAGTTCAAGAACCAGTAGGAAGAGAGCTGCCATGATAAAATACTGAAAACGATCTTCATAAGCTGAAAATTGTTTTGTCTCGATTTCAGATTTTTCAATTTTCCCCAGGTCATCCAGCACCTGTTGTAAACCGCTTTCCGTATTGTTGGCTCTCACGTAGATGCCTTTCCCGGTCGAGGCAATCTGCTGCAGCATGATCTCGTTGAGCTTGCTGATGATCGTGTTACCGGATTGATCCTGCTTGTATCCCACCCGAACATTGTCCTTGAAGACCGGTATCGGAGCGCCGTCGGGCAATCCCATGCCAATGGTATAAATGGCAATGCCTTTCTTCGCGGCTTCATCCGCAGCCTCGATTACATTGCCTTCCTGGTCTTCCCCGTCGGTGATGATCACGATGGCCTTATTTCTTTCCTGCTGGTTAAAGGCCGTTTCACACATTTTAATGGCTTCCCCGATGGCGGTTCCCTGCGTGGGAACACTGTTGGTTGAAATGGTGGAAAGAAACATTTTCGCGGCGGCATAATCCGTTGTGATGGGAAGCTGGGTATATGCCTTTCCTGCAAACACAACGATACCAATGCGGTCTCCCTCGAGTTTATCAAGCAGCTTGGAAAGCGCCTGCCTGGCCCTTTCCAGCCGGTTCGGACGAATATCTTCTGCCAGCATGCTGTTGGAAACATCCAGGGCCACCATGATATCGATTCCTTTACGATGCACCTTCTCAAGTTTGGAGCCAGTTTGTGGATCAGCCACTGCAATCACCAGCAATGCATACGCCAGCATCAGCAGTCCGAATTTGAGAACCAGCCGGGCAGTTGAAAATTCAGGCATCAGTTGGCGGATCACGTGAAAATGCCCGTAACGGTTCAGCGCTTTCTTTCTCCAGATGAGATAGGAGATGAAGATCACGATAAAAACCGGGATCAGCGCCAGCAGGTACAGCAGATAGGGATGTGCGATCCTGAACATTTAAGGTATGTTTTTAAAGTAAAGATTCCGTAGCAGGATCTCGAGGATAAGCAGTCCCAGCGCGGCAAGCGCCAGAACCAGGAACTTCTCGTCTTTTCTCCTGAACTCGGTCACGTCAATTTTTGATTTCTCCAGCTTGTCGATCTCCTGGTACACCCCGCGCAGGCTGGTTTTATTCGTTGCCCTGAAATACTTCCCGTCGGTCAGTTCTGCTACTTTCTTGAGCAGGGGCTCGTCAATCTTCACCTCCATGCTCTGCAACTGAATCCCGAACGGCGTTTGTACCGGGTATGGGGCATACCCCATCGTTCCCACACCGATCGTGTAGATGCGGATACCGTAAAGTTTGGCAATTTCAGCGGCCGACAACGGGTCGAGCGAACCCATGTTATTCACGCCATCGGTCAGCAGGATGATCACCTTGGAAATCGCCTGGCTGTTCCGCAGGCGGTTCACGGCAGTGGCAAGTCCATCGCCCAGAGCCGTGCCGTCTTCAATCATCCCGCTCTTCACCTCGCTGAAAAGATTTTTCATCACCGCGTGATCGGAAGTCAGGGGACACTGGGTAAACGTTTCGCCGCTGAAGATGACCAGCCC
>JBLNAN010000218.1:0-4358 GCA_050259355.1 Syntrophothermus sp.
TGAAATCATGAACGGAAGCGGAACCTCGTATCAGAAATTCGGTAATGTTTATCGCCGGTTCGTGGTTCCGAGGGTGATAAAAAAAAGCCGGCGGATCATCACGGTTTCCGAATATGAAAAAAAACGGATTGGCGAATTTTTCAGGATCAGTGAAGACCCGCGGCTGGTCTCCGTTTACAACGGGGTAGGGGAGCATTTTCAACCGGTTTCCAGGGTGTGGGAACTTACCCGGATAAGGGATAAGTACCGTTTGCCGGCTGAATTCTTCTTTTATTTCGGGAACACCGATCCTAAAAAAAATACTCCCCGCGTGATCAGCGCGTTCTCCGATTTCATCCGGATAACAGGAAAGAAAATGTACCTGGTGATGGTGGACTTTGACCGCCAGGAACTTGAAAGGATCATCGATGAAATCCATGATCCCGAACTGCTGAACAGGATCATTCTTACCGGTTATGTAAAAAATTCCGATCTGCCGGGAATTTACTCTTTATGCCAGGTCTTTCTATATCCTTCGCTTCGCGAAAGTTTCGGAATCCCTATTGTGGAAGCGATGGCCTGCGGAGCTCCCGTGATTACCTCCAACACGTCCTCCATGCCCGAGATCGCCGGCGAGGCAGCGGTACTGATTGATCCTCTGAAAACAGAAGAACTGGTCGATGCCATGATCCGCCTGTCAGGTGATGCTAACCTCCGGGCTGGTTACCGGGAAGCCGGCTTCATTCAGGCCGCAAAATTCTCCTGGCGTTCAATGACGAAAAATGTTCTTGATATTTATTCACGCGTCTATACCGAAACCCACCCGTCATGATCGAGAACCACGACATCATCTGCATCGCGAATACCACCTGGAACGGCCGGTATACAAAATCCACCGTGCAGCTGCTTTCAAGGATGGGGGCGGGGAACCGGGTTCTGTTCGTAGAATATCCATTCACCGTTAAGGATATCTTTACAACGCTCGTCGGAAAACAACATGCTCCCCTGGGCCGCATGCTTGGCTTCAGAAAAAGAATATACCGCGAACATACTGCCGGCGGCAATGAAATTTTTATTCTGAACGTTCCCCCGGTTATGCCCTTTGATTTTAAACCTGAATGGCTTTATAAGTCGCTGAGCATAATTTCTTACTCAATTTACCGGACCTGGCTGAGAAAAGCCATGAAGGAACTGAAAATGAAGGACCCCGTGGTCATTACCGCTTACAACCCTTTTTATGGTTTGGCTATGCTGAGAAAGTTGCATGAGAAACTGCACGTATTTTATTGTTATGATGCACCTGACTTCCGGAAACATGGTAAACGGGTGTATAGCATTGAGGAGCAATTCAGTCGTGCAACCGATAGTATTATCGTTACCTCTGATCATCTTTATGAAAAGAAAAAATATTCAAATCCCAACTGCACGGTCATAAAAAACGGAGTCGATTTTGATCTTTTCAATCAGTATGCAAAGCAGATTCCTTCGAAAAAAGACCATGTGGTCATCGGGTATATCGGCAGCATCGATGATCGTTTTGATTTCAAAACCATACAATATCTCGCGGTAAGCCGACCCCAGTGGGAGTTCAGGTTCACCGGCGATATCCGTAATCAGGCAGCCTATTCGCAATTGCAGCGTCTTGACAATGTGGTGTTTTTCCCTGTGGTAAAACCTGAAGAAGTGCCACTCGTCATGCGTGATTACGATGCGGGAATCATTCCATATATAAAAGATGAATCCAATAAAAATGTGTACCCGCTCAAGATCAACGAATATCTGGCAATGGGCATTCCGGTGGTGATGACCGATTTTGCATCCTTGCCTGAATTTGAAGGTGTGGTTTCTGTTGCCGGTGATGAAGAAAACTTTCTGCGTTTGCTGGAATACGAGATACTGACGGATTCAACTGAAAAGCGGGCGGGAAGGATGAAAATAGCCAGCGCTAATTCCTGGAATGAACGTGCAAGGAGATTTTCAGAGGCTATCGGCGAAATGATGTTGAAGAAAAAAAAGAAAATAATCCATGCTTGAAACAATATATGTAGTTGATTATATGTTTATAACAGAAATCATTTTTTGGGTTCTTGCTGCCGTGGTTGTCTACACCTACATCGGTTATGGGCTTTTGCTATACCTGATGGTGAAAATAAAAAGGATGGGGAAAAATAAGACCAGAACACAAATATCCGAGGATTATGAACCAGAGGTAACGCTTTTTATCGCGGCTTATAATGAAAAGGATTTCGTGGAGGAGAAGATGAAAAACTGTCTTTCCCTGGATTACCCTGCTGACAAACTACATATTCTTTGGATCACCGACGGCTCTGATGATGGTACTCCCGAGATGCTTCGGAGATACCGGGAAGTGGAGGTTCATCACAGGGATGAACGTTCAGGCAAGATCGGCGCCATGAACAGGGGGATGAACTACGTTACCACTCCGTTGGTGATTTTTACGGATGCCAATACCATGATCAGCCGTGACTCCATAAAACGTATTGTCAGGCTTTTCAATGATCCTGTTGTGGGATGTGTCTCCGGCGAAAAAAGAATTTTTGACCGTGAAAAAGACAACGCTGCGGGAGCGGGCGAAGGCCTTTACTGGAAGTATGAATCGGCACTCAAAAAATGGGATGCAGAACTAAACACCGTCGCGGGTGCAGCGGGTGAACTTTTTGCCATCCGGACCCATCTTTTTGAACAGATGGAATATGATACCCTTCTTGATGATTTTATGATTTCCCTGCGGATCGCGCAAAAGGGCTATACCATTGCCTATGACCCGGATGCTTTTGCCATCGAAGCCCCGTCGGCCAGTGTGAAGGATGAAATGAAAAGAAAAATCCGGATTGCAGCCGGAGGCATCCAGTCGGTGGTTCGTATGGCCTCGTTGCTTAATATTTTCCAATACGGGATGCTGAGTTTCCAGTATATCTCCCACCGCGGTCTCCGCTGGACAGCCGCGCCACTGTCGCTCCTGCTCCTGATTCCGCTGAACATCCTTCTCGTTGTCATGGAATCCGGTTTCGGAATCTATACCGTAATTCTTGGAATACAAGCCATTTTATATGCTGCTGCACTCCTTGGCTGGTACCTCGAAAACAAATCAATCCGCAGCAAAATGCTTTTTGTACCTTTTTATTTCTTCATGATGAATCTTGCCATTTTCCTGGGTTTTGCCCGTTATCTGAAAGGTAGTCAGTCGGTCAACTGGGACAGGGTAAAAAGAGATACCGGTATTCCGGTCAAAGAATATTAATTCTAAAACTAATCCAAATGAAGATCACACGTCTGATAATTTCTGGTCTGATCGTTCTGCTTTCACCCCTTGTCATGAAAGCTGACAATGTAACTGTTCAGGCTTCCGTTCTCAATGTTGATGCAAATGTGTCTCCTTACAACCAGGTTCAGCCGGGTGACACGGTATTCCTTCTCGGGGGAACCAAAACTTACCTCATTCTGCAGAACTTTACCGGATCATTCAATAATCCGATCACTATCATGAACAAGACCGGTAAGGTAATTATCAATACCACCGGCAATTATGGCATTGATATAAAAAACTGTCGTTATATCCACTTTACCGGAACAGGCGATCCGCTTTATTACTATGGTGTCAGCATCGAACGGGTCACCAATGGAGCCGGCCTTAGCATGGGTTATCTCAGCAGTGATTGCGAAATGGATCACATCTATATCGCGAATACAAACATTACCGGGATTTTTGCAAAAACCGACCCCGACTGTTCACTGGTTTCCAGCCGGGCAAACTTTACCCAGTACAACACCATCATCCATGACTGTTATATTTTCAATACGGCTGTTGAAGGAATGTATGTGGGCAGCAGTTTTTATTCGGGCAAAACCCTGACCTGCAACGGTACAACCATTACCGTGCTGCCCAGTTTGCTTGATGGAGTTAAAATCTACAACAACATCGTCAGATATACCGGCTGGGACGGGATCCAGGTGGGTTCGGCGTCTACCAATTGCCAGATTTTTAACAATCTTGTCATGTACGACAGCCAGACCGCAACCACCTACCAGATGTCGGGTATCCTCATCGGCGGCGGG
The DNA here is from genome assembly GCA_050259355.1 of Syntrophothermus sp. Classification (GTDB taxonomy): domain Bacteria; phylum Bacteroidota; class Bacteroidia; order Bacteroidales; family FEN-979; genus FEN-979. The sequence goes on from JBLNAN010000218.1 coordinate 4,057, forward strand.
TCAAGGTGCGATTGTTACAACAACTATATCTACCGCGGAAAAGGAGACGGAATAGAGAGCCTGGGCCTGGGTAATTATAAAATTTACAACAATGCCATCGTGGATGCTGGTTATAATTACACTGCCGGTCCGAAGTACGGGATTTATGTAAATGACAATTCTGCAGAGCCGGGAAGTTCTTTCACCATCATGTTCAACAATATCATCAATCCAAGAACCAACGGTATAAAGTTCATGAGCACCGTTACTTCCAATAATCTGATTGCCTCCAATGCCATCATTAACCCGGGTGCCGGAAGTAC
>JBLNAN010000219.1:0-4871 GCA_050259355.1 Syntrophothermus sp.
ATATGGCTTTGAACGCGGTTTATGATCATTGGATGTATTATTTCCGGCTCAGCAGGCTTCAGGATGAACAATTTAAAAATCATTCCGACAGCATAAAATATCTCATGCTTGGAAATTCACATAACAGGATGGATCCGGAAATTCTTGGAAACGGATTCTGTTATATCATGCCAAAGGAGATTTACACCCAAACCTATTACAAGCTGAAATATATTCTCGAGAAAACCAATAAAAGACCCGAATATATCCTGCTGTCGATCGATCCCGTGAATTTCAGTCCCAGGGCGGAAAGTGAGATCTCGTTTGACGGTTACTGGCGGAAGTATGTTGATTATTTTGAACTGGCCCGGGAGTACAACGATCCAACCTATTACCAGTACTGGCTGGCGGGAAATTTTTTCTCCTATGTTGGAAATTACCGGTATGTTTTCATGTCACTGGAGTTTTTAAGGGCAGATCTCAGCGTGATCAAAAACGGTTACATCCCGGCAAGAGATTATAAGAATTTTGAAAAAGAGAAAAGCCGCGACGCCATTGGTTTCCGGATGGCAACTGCTTATCTTTCCAGCTATGAAAGACCCGCCAGGCTTGGGCAAACCAGGTATTACAAGAAGATCCTTTCCCTGTGCCGCCAGTACAAGATTCATCTCATCCTGCTCAGAATGCCTCTTTCAGATGAATATCTCAAATATGCAAGGCGGTTGGTTGACTATGACAAACTCGATCGTGACATTTTAAATCTGACAAGGAACAACTGCAATGATTTTATTGTTTTTGATGTCAGGAATGAATTTCATGGAAAGCCACAGTATTTCTTCAATGCCGATCACATTAATCCAGCCGGGGTGGGAATCGTGACCAGGAAGCTGAAACAGGAGCTTGAAAAAAGCAGTTTCTGATTATTGTTTGGGGCTGCTTTTCTGGGCGTCCATTGCTGTTTGATAGTAATAGCTTGCCCGCTGCATATCGCCTTTCGCCTTGTACATGTTGTAAAGGTTTATCCCCGTTTCGTAGGTCGGCTTTTTCTGAAAAGAGCTTTCCCAGTATTTCACAGCAGTTACCGTATCTCCTTTCTGAAAATAATAATATCCAATGTTGAATTCCGGAATATTAAGTTCAGGATGATTTTTCAGTATTTCCTCGTTGATCGATACTGCTTTTGCCATATCACCCTTCTCAAAATAAATATCGGCGACTTTGAATCTTGGATTCAACTCTTCCGGATAACGGTTGAGAACAACGTTGTAGCAATACAGGGCGCTATCCAGTTTTCCCAGTTTCTGGTACGCGTAGGCCATGTTGTTCCAGGCCGGGCGCAGGGTATCGTTCAGGGCAAGTGATTTTTTCAGATAATACATGGCCGTATCGGTCTTGTCGCTGAAGCGGAGATAAATGGTGGCGAGATCATTTAATACCTGGTAATTATCGGGGTAAAGTTCCAGAGAACGCCTGAAACTGGTGACGATGCGAATTAATTTCCCCTCTCCTGCCTTGCCTTCCTCGATATAGCCGCGATCCGAATAAATTGTACTGGTAAGCCACTCGGCATAATCAATATTGGCTTTTGCTGAATTATTGAGTTTCAGGATATCCTTGCGGTACAGATAGGAGGTATCGCGCCATTCCCTGTTTCTTTTGATGGTAAGATACGCGGAAGGAATTAAAAGAAGAATCACGATTGCGATAATTCTGAACCTGTCGTTGAATTCGATCGTGAGACTGCGGGGATTGGTTTTGTTTACCCTGAAAATAAGAAGGACCAGAAGCATCACAAAACCGAGGGAAGCACCGAAAAGAAACCTTTCCGCAACGATGCCCACGACAGGTGTCAGCAGGTTTGAAAACATTGAAATAAAGAACAGATATACCAGGATAGCGTAGGAATAAAGTGATTTTTTCCTGAAATTATAAAACGCATAAATCAACAGTCCGGCGTATACAAGAAATGTAAAAATCACCCAGAGATTGCCCCATCCGGTCATGGGAATCATATCAAATCCATAGTAATATCGCATAGGATACGGATACACAAGCATCTTCAGATAAAAGAGCAGCGACATCATCGCGGTTCCCGTTCTGATCCAGAAATTTTTCTCGAAATAGAGCGGATTTTCAATATAAGAATTGACACGAATACCGTGTGAAATAAATAATCTCGGAACATAATAAGCCACGGCTATTGCCAGCACCAATCCCCCCACGATAATTCCCAGCTTTGAAAGCTTCATGTCTGTAAAAAAATACAGTGTAAGCGGATAAATAAAGAGGAACGGGATGATGGAGGATTTGGCCTCGTAACCGATGATAAATACGATAAGGGAATAGATCAGGTATCTGACTTTTTTCTTTTCAGCATAATCTAAAACGAATTTAAGACCATACAAGCCAAAAAGGAAAGCTAGCATCTCTTCCCGGTTTTTGAGACTTGCAACAACTTCCGTATGAATCGGGTGAGCCAGAAAGAGAAGGGTTATCAGAAAAGGGAACAGCAGGTTGTAGTCTTTGAAAATGCGTTTCAGAATAAAGAACAGGAGGATCAGTACCCAGAAATAAAACAACACGTTAACCAGGTGACTGACGCTTGGTTTTTCGCCCCACAGGCCATATTCAATAGCAAAGGTGATTTTTCCAACCGGCCGGTATTCTCCCACCTGGCTGCCGATATTCCCTCTTTCATTCAGGTAGTTCGTTCGCAGGATCTCGGGTATGGCACGGAATCCCTTGTGTACCGTTTCATTCTTTGGACCGGTGACATTTGAATCATCGATGGCAAATTTATTAGGAACTGCATTTCCGTAAAAAATCATCGTCATGATGAAGAAGAAGAGGATAATATACCAGTTGCCTTTTGCAGAAGGCTTTTCGATCGGTCTGGTTACTTTTGTCCTGGTGGTGCCAGATTTTGCAACATGAATATTTTTTTTCTTCTGCGGATTCATACGTGAGGCAAAAAGGGAATTTATGCAAAAGTAGGAAAAAAAAAGATCGGGAAAGGTTTAACCGGAGGCCTTTACAAGTGAGGCGGTTAAAAAGACAAAATCGCTTATCCCAAGTTGTTCAGCGCGTTTTTCAAGAAGTGGTTTTATCCCCGGAACGTCATTGAACTGAAAACCGCCAAGTGAATTGCGGAGCGTTTTCCGGCGCTGGTTAAATCCTGCCTTCACCAGGGCTTTGAAATCTTTTTCATCGCAGCCGAGATGAGTCGTCTGGTTCCTGGTCAGCCTGATGACCCCTGATTTCACTTTAGGAGGCGGAATAAAAACATTCTCGCTGACGGTAAACAAATATTCAATGTTGTACCAAGCCTGCAGCAGAACGCTTAAAATACCGTATTTTTTTGAACCCGGAGGTGAAGCGATCCTTTCAGCCACTTCTTTCTGAAACATCCCGATTACCATCGGAATGCAATCTTTATAGTCGATGACCCTGAAGAGGATCTGGGAGGAAATGTTGTAGGGAAAATTACCGATGATTGTAAAGGGCTGTGGAATCAATGACAGATCAAATTCAAGAAAATCACGTTCAATCAGTTTTCCGGTAATGGCAGGATATTCTTTCTGAAGATAGTCAACAGATTCGCGGTCGATCTCGAAGAACAGAGGCTCCAGGCGTTTATCCTCCAGGAGATATTTTGTAAGCACGCCCGTTCCGGCACCGACTTCCACCACGCGGGTAGTTTCCGGCGGCAGGCAGTCTATTATTTTTCTGGCAATATTCTCGTCTTTGAGGAAATGCTGGCCAAGATGTTTTTTGGGTCGGACCACGATTTTTCTATAACTGGATTACTGAACATTATCTCCCCTGAGGGTGCGGTAGCGCTTGCGGGCATCCACAACAAAGACGCTTCCGGGGTACCGGTTCATGAGTTGGGAGTAGTAATTCATGGCCTTATCCTTTTTGTCTTCATTGATCTTTGCTCTCAGGTACAACGCTTCATCCGCCCTGACTCCTTCCGGGTACCGTGAGATCAGCGTTCCCAGCAACGTATCGGCATCGGCCACTTTTCCCTGTTTTAATTTGATGTTGGCCTGTTTCAGAAGCACCTCATCAAAAATTTCATGGTAAGAAAAAGCTTTAAAAATGCTGTCGAGGGTTTGGAGCGCGGCATCTTCATGGTTACGGTAATCCAGCAGATCCGCATGACTGTAATAGGTTAGCGCCACATGGCCGCTGTCGGGATCAAAATTTTCGCTGATGAGCAAAGCAAGTTCCATCGCGTCATTGGCGATAAGACGCGAGGTCGCCGCCTTCAGAATGTCAAGCTGCGTTTGGGCCCATTTGAATTCGCCAATGTAATAAGAAAGCTTTGCATTTTTAAACTTGGCCGTTTCGCCCATCACGTCATTTTTAAAATCCTGGTAGACCTGCTGGTAAAGAAGCGTGGATTCCCAAACATCACCTGAAAACAGCTGAATATCTGCCATTTCGAGCTTGCATTCCGCCTTGTGTTTGGCATCAATCGAAGAATTATTCAAAACCCTGTTGAGCAGATCTATGGCCTCTGTAGTCTTATCGAGATAAAACGCCAGGAGATGGGCATAATTTTTATAGAGGCCGGAATTTTCTGAATTCATTTGCTGGCCGGCGATTTCAGCGGCAAATTCTTTTTCCAGTGCGGAAAGCGCGGCGGGTGGAGTTCCGGGCTGCGCGATGATCTTCGCAAAACGGGTATTCAGCAGGTCAATCCTGCTTTTCCAGTACCAGGGCGAGGAAGTTCCCTTGGAGACGATATAGCTGAACCCATCGATGGCTGATTCATAATCCTCGTTGGAGAGACTGAGCTGGGCCATCTGGTAAACACGGTTTCCGTCTTCTTTCAGCCGGCGGTCAAGCGACTTGGCCTGGATCAGCGCCATGCTGAAATCTTTCTG
>JBLNAN010000220.1:0-8949 GCA_050259355.1 Syntrophothermus sp.
CACAAGGATTGATTTTTACCATAACAGGACACATTTTATTTTGATATTCTTGCGTCCCCCCAATTAAAATTCGATTTCCATTTATTAGTAATTTTCCGGATTTTATTACTGTAGATAAAGAAGCAGTACCAAAATATTTGTGCCATAGTTCATTTCCATTTATGTCCGTTTTCATTATCCATCCGGATGTATGAGTAGTAAAAAGATAGCATCTTCCAGCATTAAAGTATCCTTTATCATAATCCTCAAAAATCGATATAGGAAATAAGGAAATAGAATTAGGATACCATTTTAACCAATTTTGGCCAAAATTCTCGGAATGAATTAAAATACAAAAAAGAATTATGGTATTAATTTTAATTTTCATCTTTATGTAATATCTTTTTTATACTATTGTTACCATTGTAATTTGTTAACTGAACGAAAAGAATACCAAAAGAATATTTATCTAAAGGCAGGTAAATTTCTTTTTGAAATTTATTTATATGAGTTTTAAAAATTATAGTTCCACTCTGATTGATTAATTTCATTTCCTTTTATTTTTAAGCATGAAATTGGCCCTTCGATATTTTCAAAAGGGTTAAAAACTGTATCGGAAGAAAAATCCAGTTTTATCTCAATTTCTTGGGAAACCAGTGGTCCGATCATGAGAAAAGCAAACAGGAGAGAGCATAATCTTTTTTTCACATCTTAACAATTAAAAAGTAAAGATATATTTTATATTTGATTATTATAGTATTACTAATAAATTATTTTGCCACGTTCTCTTAGTGAACCATTGCTGCGAAGACTGCTGACTTATTTAATATTTGTTTGATTTATTCTTCAGTGAAAATCAGTCTAATCAGTGTCCGCCGTAATTTACACTATGGCCATGTCGTCTTTGCAGTAAAAATATTCTGCGAATTCAGCGTGCAATAATCTCTGCCAACTGCCGACTGCCGACTCGCATCCCGCATCCCGCATCCCGAATCCCGAATCACGCATCCCGCATCACGCATCCCGCAAAACATCATGCAGCACGGCGTGCGACTGCACCGCGAAACCCGGAATGTGCACCCGGTAGTACGCCAGGAGCTTGCTCAGCAACACATCCCGCTGGTGGGCGCTTATCGGCAAGAGTCGCCAGTCATCGGGTGAAACTGTTAACAATTGATGCAGAAGCAAACTGTCGTCCTGCAACAAATAATCAGCGTGCAGCGGAACTGTGGATGCAAATAATCCTTCCTGCATGTCGAAAATAGGCGTTTCGCGGGAGAAATTATCCTGTGGGATGAACCCCAGGAATTCTGTCAGACGGAGCAGGAAATGGAGATGAAAATGATTATAGCCTTCTTTCATCCCGTCAAGCCGGATACAGGCATCCTCGATGAAATGATACAAGGCCTTATTCGGTTCTTCCTCCTTTACCGATTTATAGATCACCTCGTCCATGAACAGCATGATCGAGCTTTTGCGGATATCAAAGGGAATGGTCTGGTAAGGAAAGGCATGATGGGCCTCTTTCAGATTCTGAAGACCTGACTTTTCCTTGTGATAAACACTCAGCTCAAGAATGGTAAATGGCTGAAAGAGCCCCGTTTTCATCCTCGCCCTGGGATTGCGTATCCCTTTCACCATATAGGATTGAAGACCGAAAAGCTCAGTGTATACTTTGGCAATGATGCTGCTTTCTGAATATTTCAGGTAATGAAGAACAATGCCGCGGGTGCTGTACAGCATTAATTGATGATCAGGATTTTCGTGACGACTTTCTCGTTTCCTTCTGCATTGTTGGCAAACACGAGGTATACCCCTGATTTTGCCTTTTCACCATGGAAATTCTTGCCATCCCAGATGGCCTGTCCGCCCTCTGCCCGAGTGGAATAAACAAGGTTCATGGAAACATCTGTAATTCTGACCTCAGCGTTCGACACCAGTCCCTTGATGGCAATATAACCGTCAAAGTTTTCTCTTACCGGATTCGGATAAGCATACACATCGGTATTGGTGTCACCACCCTCGGTGGCGGTTCCCCTGAAAGAAATAATCCCCTTGTCGGTGCCGATAAAAACCTCGCCGGTCGAAGGACTGACGGCCAGTGATGCAATGGAATTGGAAAACAGCGGACTGTTTTCTTCAGTAAAATGATAAATCTCCTTGGTCCCGTCGGCAGACTGGAGGAAAACTCCTCCTCTTTCCGTTCCGATCCATTTGCGGTTGGCGCCATCCACTGCCAGGGCAGTCACGCTCTCGCTTTCCATCAGGTACTGCGTGTGGGTTCCCTGCTGCACGAGGATCTGCTGTGCATCGGAAGGACTGGTCGTGAGTATGTCTTCAGGTGTATAAAAAACATCAATACCTTTTTCCGTCCCTACCCATACCTGGCCGGTCTTATCAACCACCATGGAAGTCACGGCCGTGCCGTGCAAACCTCCTGAGCCGGGCATGCCGTTGAGCCGCTTGTATTTATTACCGGAAGCGCCTTCAGCAAACACCAGAATTGAAAATGAATTCTGCGTACCATACCGCATGACGATCCACTTCTGTCCCGCGTTATCAATTACCACATCTCCAAGGTCAATATCATTGGGTATCGTGTATCCGGTCCAGGTATCACCGGTTTTTTTGGCAATACAGTCACCGGTATGCGACGAAACAACCCACAGGTTGCCATCGGCGTCGAAACAGGCTCCGCCGATCCTGACGTCACCGGTATCGGAACCACTGTGATGACCCAGTGCGCCGTTGGTATTGGTATAGCCCCATCTTTTAACGGCCATGCCGTTTTCAAACTCCATCAGACCGCTTCCCCAGGATCCGGCATAAACTTTTGAAACATTACTCGGGTCGGCATTCACGGTGACATAGTCATGGGCATATCCGATCGTTCCGCCATTGGTATAAACATCAAGGGGTATCCAGTTGGAATTGTCAAACTGGTAAACCTGTCCCTGGTTCCAGAGCGGGGTATAGGAAACGTCCCTTCCACCGGGCACAACAAACAGGTGATCTTTCACGGCCCTCATGTAATAAGAACTTGCAGTAAGCGGACCGCTGATATCCACGCGGGTGGTATTACCGGCAGGAATATCAAATTTCACGAGGCCCCACCTTCCGTCGGCAATCCAGCAGATCCCCGAGGCATCCATCGTTGCATCCCGCGGGGCCGCGCTTCCGAAGGGATAACCCCATGAACCGGATTTGGCCGCGAAGGTCTGATCATATATCACCATGAATCCATCATTCACTACCAGCAGATAGCCATAGGATGATCTCAGATTCATGACCGGGTTGTGGTTGTTCAGCACCCAGGTAGACCAGGTGTTGTTCTTCAGCCGGTACAGGGAATCCATATCCGGCTGGTTGATCCGGTGCATGCTGACGATCACCTCACCGGCAAAGTTAACTGCACAGCGGTAATAGCCATTCATATTGATCCTGGAATCCTTTTTCCACGACTGATAGTTGGCCAGATTCGGGCTTTGTACAGAAGCCGTGTATAATCCTTTATCAGAACCGGCATACAAGGTATCATTATCGCCAAGGGTGATGCTCAGAACATTCACCTGGCTGCCGTTATTGCCGATATAATACGTGTCGGTGATCTCTTCCTTTTCCACATCCAGCACCACGATCCCGAAGCCGCAACCCAGGTAGGCATATTTTCCATTGAAGAAGATCGTGTTGATGGTCTTGTTCCCGAGAATGGAGGCCCTCTTGATATCAGAAATATTGATGATCCTGTTGCCCTTGATCAGATCGATATTGGCATTTGAATAAGCAACAACAAGGGTATTCCACTCCTTGCTGTACCCCGTCGTGCTGATGCCGATATCGGATAACCCGTTGATCTTATTGAGACGGTATACGCTGTTATCATCCTTGTCAACATAAAACATGGAATACGGGGTTGCAGAATAAATCCTGTTACCGGCTTCAATCACCGAAATACATTCGTAGTAGGGCAGCTGGTCGCGCCATTCACCAATACCGAATGACTGTGCACTGGAATATAGTGGGAAAAAGTACCATAAAATGGCAATTGTTGCAGCGTATTTTAATTTCATGGGAGGAAATTATAAAATTTTCGGTTTACATAGAAAAACTGAAAATCCTTTAAATTATTGCAGGAAGATTCACGTTTCAGAATTCTTGATTCCAACTGGTAATGAATCATAAATCTGAATCACAAATCTGAATCACAAATCTGAATCATAAATCTGAATCATAAATCTGAATCACAAATCATAAATCTGAATCATAAATCATAACTCATAAATCGAGAATCTACGTAATCATCCCGGCACCAACCGTTTCATTGGTGTTTTCATCAATCAATATCAGGCTGCCCGTCCACCGGTTAACAGAATACCGGTCATAAAACAGCGGTTTTGTGGTACGGATGGTGATGGAGGCGATATCGTTCAGTTTTACGGAAGTTTCTCCCTCCTTTTTATGAAGCGTATTGATGTTCAGGATGTAGTTGATCTTTTTGATGACACAGCGAAGATCCCGGGTGGTGTGTTTGATGGCATATTTGCCGTCGGGGTTCAGGGGCACCTGGTTCATCCAGCAGATCATGATGTCCATTTCCTGGCCTTCCAGCGGCATCTGGTCCTCGTGAACGATGAGATCTCCCCGGCTGATATCGATATCATCCTTCAGCAACAGCGTAACCGACATGGGCGGAAAAGCTTCCTGAATTTCGCCGTGCATCGTATGTACGGCAACAATTTCTGTCGAAAGTCCCGAGGGCAGTACCCGAACCTTGTCTCCCTTCCTGAAAATTCCTCCACAAACCCTTCCGGCGTATCCGCGGTAGTCGTGGAATTCCGTCTTTTCAGGCCTGATGATGCATTGTACCGGGAACCTCCCGTCCTTAAGATTATAATCGTTGGAAATGGGAATGGTTTCCAGGGTATGAAGGAGAGTGCCGTTGTTGTACCAGGGCATCCGGGTAGAAGGCTCCACCACGTTATCGCCCAGCAAGGCGCTGATGGGAATGAAATGCAGGTCTTTCCCCGGGAACACCTTATCGCCAAATCCCCTGAAATCTTCCCTGATCCTGAGAAATGCCTCCTGGTCGAAGTCGAGAAGATCCATTTTGTTGATACAAACGATGATATGGGGTATCTCCAGCAGCGCCGCGATATAAGCATGACGATATGTCTGTTCTGTCACCCCGTTTCTTGCATCGATCAGGATGATGGCCGCATTGGCAGTGGAGGCTCCCGTTACCATGTTGCGGGTGTACTGGATATGACCCGGTGTATCGGCAATGATGAATTTTCTTTTTGGCGTTGCAAAATACCGGTAGGCCACGTCGATGGTGATCCCCTGTTCCCGCTCGGCCCGCAAGCCATCGGTCAGCAGCGCTAAATTGATATGCTCGCTGCCTTTTTGCACGCTTGCCCTGCGCACCGCGTCCAGCTGATCCTCGAAGATGGACTTGCTGTCGTATAAAAGCCGCCCGATCAGCGTGCTCTTGCCGTCATCCACGCTGCCCGCGGTGGTGAATCTTACCAGTTGCATGTCAAGGTAGGCCTGACTCGAAAAAATTTTTTGCGTAATGGGTTTGTCCAGATTCTTCATTAAAAATATCCCTCCTTTTTCCGGTCTTCCATGGCTGCTTCCGAGCGCCTGTCGTCATATCTGCCGCCTCTCTCCGTCACCCGGGTGGCCGCGATCTCGCTGATGATGTCTTCAAGACTGTTGGCCGTGGAAAGTGATAAACCCGTGCAGGAAATATCGCCCACGGTTCTGCATCTTACCCTTCTGACCTCCACTTTTTCAGCCGGCTTCATTTTCATGAAAGGCGCCCAGGCCAACCAGACTCCGTCGCGGTTAAAGACTTTTCTCTCGTGGGTGAAATAAAGGGAAGGCAATTCAATCTTTTCCTGGTGGATATACTGCCAGATGTCCATTTCTGTCCAGTTGCTGATGGGAAAAACCCGGAAATGTTCACCCATCCTCTTCTTTCCGTTGAAAAGGTTCCACAGTTCAGGCCGCTGGTTCTTGGGATCCCACTGGCCAAACTCGTCACGGTGGGAAAAGAACCGCTCTTTGGCACGTGCTTTCTCCTCGTCCCTTCTTCCTCCACCAATTGCCGCGTCAAATTTGTATTTATCGATCGTATCCAGCAGGGTAACGGTTTGCAGCACGTTCCGGCTGGCGTTAATCCCCTGCTCTTCCTTCACGCGTCCGGTATCAATCGACTCCTGAACTGATCCCACGATCAGCCGGGCTTCGAACTTCCTGACCAGCTCATCCCTGAATTCAATGGCTTCACCAAAATTATGACCGGTATCGATGTGCAGCAGCGGGAAAGGAAAAGCAGCCGGCCAGAAAGCTTTTCGTGCCAGATGCACGAGAACGATGGAATCCTTGCCTCCCGAAAACAGCAGAACAGGTCTTTCAAACTGCGCGCCGACTTCACGCATCACGTAAATGGCCTCGGCTTCTAACTCGGCTAAATGTCTTAACTGATACACTACGATCTTCCAAAAATTCTTTTCAACATGGATTTCTTCTCGGCCAGCCGGTCCTCGGCATAGTAGCCGTAACCATAGCCGTAGCCATAGCCATAACCATAGCCGTAGCCATAACCATAGCCGTAGCCATAGCCATAACCATAGGAACTTTTTGAAAGAACCACATCGTTGATCATGATGGCGAGACGGGGAAGGTTACGCTGTTCAAGGTCCTTGACAATCGAGCCAAAGACTTTTTTATGAGTATAATTCTGACGGACAATGATAAGATTTGCATCGGTATATTTCATCAGCAGGAAGGCATCCGTCACCAGACCGATCGGCGGGGTGTCGATGATGATGAAATCATAGATTTCCTTCAGCTGGGCGAACATTTCCGCGGCCCTGTCGGAAGCGATCAGCTCGGAGGGATTCGGCGGAATAGGCCCTGCCATCATGATATCCAGGTTTTCAATGCCGGATTTCTGGATTGCAGTCTGAAGCGTACTTTTATGGATCAGGAAGGAACTGATTCCCTCGTTATTGGATAGTCCAAAATCTTTGTAGATCTTCGGTTTCCGCAGATCAAAACCCATCAGAAGCGTCTTCTTTCCATATAAGGCGAAGATGGAAGCAAGGTTGATGGAACAGAAAGTTTTCCCGGCACTCACCATATCCGACGTAAGAAGAATGGTCTGCTTTTCCTGACCCTGAAGCAAATACTGAAGATTGGTACGGATGGACCTGAAAGATTCAGCAATCGATGATTTCGGGGCATCCACCACGACCACCTTTGAGGACTTATCATTGTGGATGACATGCCCGATGATGGGAATCTTGGTCAGCTTTTCAACATCCTCCCTTTCAACGATTTTATCATTCAGATAATCCTTCAGGAAAATATAAATGATGGGAAGAATGATGCCGATCAGAAAAGCAATAACCAGGTTCATGCTCTTCTTGGGATAAACGGGTTTTCCGGCAGCCTCCCTCGACTGGTCGATGATCTCGTTGTCGGGCAGGTTGGAAGCCTGGGTGATCTGGGCTTCGGAACGTTTCTGAAGCAATAAGGTATAAACCGCATCGGTGAGGTTGAACTTCCTGGTCATGCTGAACAGAATCCGCTGGGTTTCAGGAAGTGAATTGATTTTCGAGCTTACCATCTTCATCCGCTGCTTGAGTTCATCAAGGGAAATGTTGTTGGCATTGATCGCCCTGATAATATTTTCTTTCAGTGCTCTCTTGTTGGATTCAATCTGAAGATCAAGTGAAAGAACGGCCGGGTTTTTCTCGCTGGAATACTGTATAAGCTGTTTTTTATCAGAATACAACTTCATGAGCTGAAGGGTAAGGTCATTCAGCACGTTGTCGTTTACCCCCATGGATGTCGGGACCACCAGTTCATCAAGTCCCTGATTTTTTTCCAGATATTCCCTGATATTGGCAAGGTACTTTGACTGCACCACGAGTTTCGCATAATCATCCTGCATCTCCATCATCTTTTCATAGATCTGCTTGCTCTCGTTATCCAGATCCATCACCTCGTTTTTTGAACGGTAATTCTGAAGTTCTTTTTCCGAGCTGACCAGCGTATCGGTGATGCCTTTCAATTCTTTATCAATGAATGCGATGGTGCGGCTTGCTACCAGGTTTTTCCGCTCAAGACCCCGGCTGATATATTCTTCCCCCAGCGAGTTCAGGTAATCAACCATCTTCTTCTTGTTACCACCGCGTAAAATCACTTCCACGATGGAAGATTCCTTGTTGATCGGCTCTATTTTGTAAGGAGAAAATTCACCCACCAGGCTTTCATAATCCTTGAAAACAAAAGTATACTCATTCTTTATGTCTGACGTCTTGAATTTACTGTTCAGCAGCACCTTGAACTTGAAATTTTCGGTCGCTATATCCTGCCCGAAGGGAAGCGTTTTATCATAAATGATCTTTCTCTTGGGTCCTTCCACTTTTTGCTTTGCAGAATAATCATAAAAGGTGACGTTATCTTCATTCACCGAAAGCCGGTATTGTTCTCCGGATAAGATCTTCAGGTCAAAACGAAGATTATAGGGTTGCGGAACACTCGTATCAATCTCCACGGTGAAAGGACTTTCCTTGTAAAGTTCCTCGTTGGTAAAATGATTTACCGAAAAATAAGAAACCTCGAAACCGCTTTTGCAAACGGTGCGGTAGGTCATCGAGTATGAATTCAGCACCCCGATCTCGTTCTGGAGATTCTGCATCTTGTTCGACATACCAAATCCCAGAATATCCTGTGGATTGATCTTGTTGTCATTCTTATCCTTGATGAGGATGGTCGAATTGACTTCGTAAACCGTAGGCGTGACTTTGTTGAAAAAGAATGCGATCAGCATGGCAACCAGTATGGTGATCAGGAAAAGATACCAGTGGCTGACGATTTTGTTGAACAAAACCTTGTAATCAATGGTTTGTTGTTGATTATTATCCTGGAGATTATCGTTCACGGCGAAATTTTTAT
>JBLNAN010000221.1:0-3339 GCA_050259355.1 Syntrophothermus sp.
GAATCCCGGCAGTAAGGTTCTTTTTTTTCTGACCTGGGGAAGGCGTTTCGGCGGGATTCAATGCTGGGAACCCAATTACTGCAGCACGAATTTCTCTGGGTTTGGCCAGATGCAGGATTCCCTTACCAGATCGTATAAACTGGTGGGTGATTCGCTGGAAGATGCGATAGCGCCGGTAGGGGAGGCTTGGCGGCTCGTGCTTGGCCAGACGGGGATGGTACTGCATGATGCTGATGCTTCGCATCCCAATAAAAATGGCAGCTATCTCGCGGCCTGTGTCTTCTACGATTGTATTTTCCACAAGTACAGCGAGGGACTCACCTTTACTGCAGGACTGTTCTCTGATTCAGCGCTTATCCTTCAGAAAGCCGCCGACAGTATTGTGTATGCAAATCCTTCCTATTGGAATTTATTTAATGATCCTTCCGGAATTACCCTCTCCCAAAAGCGTCAGAATGTGAGACTTTCCAGGGCCGATGCTTCGGGAATCATTCATACCATTAATTTTGAAAAAGATGGTATTCTACTTTTATATGATATGATGGGTGAAAGAAAAGGGCTTATTACAGTAGCCAGGGGTATTGCCAGGATTCCCGACTTGAAAACAGGCTGGTATGTATGGACTCTTTATCAGGAAGAATTAATCATTTCCTCAGGAAAATATTTTTACGAAAAAAGTAATGATGGCCAATAGCAAGTATTACGTGGTGTGGGTTGGACGGCTTCCGGGCGTTTACAGCGACTGGGAAAGATGCAAGCGCGAGGTGGATAACTTCGAAGGGGCGAAATACAAGAGTTTCCCCTCAAGAGACATGGCGGAAGCGGCATTTCTGGAGGGTTACCAGAAGCATTATCAGAAAAAGGGTGCCACAAAAGTAATCTGTAATGACCCGCTGATTGGCCAGCCCATACTCGACAGCCTCTCGGTGGATGCAGCCTGTTCCGGCAATCCCGGCATCCTGGAATATCGTGGTGTTGACACTAAATCGGGTGCTGAATTATTCAGGAAAGGTCCCTTTCCAGAGGGCACGGTGAATATCGGCGAATTTCTGGCCATCGTTCATGGTTTGGCATTGCTGAAGAAGATGAACTCTGATTGGCCCATATACTCCGACAGCCGAACGGCCCTGGCATGGGTAAGGGATAAAGCGATCAAAACCAAACTCGAGCGTACCTCAAAAAACGAAGAACTTTTCATCATCGTGGACCGGGCGTTGAATTGGCTGAAAGAAAACAACTGGTCAAACCGCATTTTGAAATGGGAGACTGAATACTGGGGGGAGATACCGGCGGATTTTGGGAGAAAATAGCCAACGTACAACGCTCAATGTCCAATTATAATAATCAGAGATGAGAGTTGATAATTGATAATTGATAATTGGACGTTCATCAGTACGGGTAAAAAGCATCCTCAATGTGATGAATTGTCTCCGATTCTTTCTGAATCACGATCGCGACGATATCGAATCTTACCTCATTGCTTCGCTGTTTGAAACGCAGATAACTGTTGGCCGCGATGATGAGCCCCCGCTGTTTGTCACGGGTGACAGCCGTTTCAGGTTCTCCAGCAAACGTGCTGGAACGTGTTTTCACCTCAACGATCACCAGATATTCTTTATCCATCGCGATGATATCTACCTCATTTCGACCGCTGCGCCAGTTCATTTCCAGAATCTTGAACCCTTTCTTCCGGAGAAAATCAGCGGCAATTTCTTCTCCTTTTTTCCCAAATTCAATATTTTCCGACATGCGTTTTTAGCTTAATCGGCATTTTATCAAAAGGTGAAAGAAAAAAAATGAAAAATTAAAAAATCAACTCAACCTGCTGATCAATTTTCATCCTGATCTTGCGACCAAGAACAAGTGCAAGGTTTTTCGATCCGTGACCCGCGGGAAAATCAATACAAACGGGATAATTGTATTCCGCTGCCGCCTCCAGGATAATGTCATTGGCAGCTTTACCAAACGGGATCGTGTTGTCATTCATCCTGTCCATGCCACCAACGATCAGTCCTTTCAGCTTTGCCAGTTTTCCCGCCCTTTTCAAACACATCATCATCCGGTCGATATGATACAGGTATTCATCAACATCTTCAATGAACAAAATCTTTCCATCTGTCTGAATTTCGGATGAAGATCCCATCAATGAATACAGAATGGAAAGATTTCCACCCGTGAGGATGGCTTCGGATTCTCCTTTCCGGTCAAAAGGATGAAGGGGTTTGGTGTAAGTTATTTTTTCACCAAAAAGAAGATGCCGCAGCGTCTCTGCAGAATCTTCCCCCGGCTGATCTTTCAGGATATTGACCGGCATCGTGGCATGCAGCGTCTCAATTCCAAAATGACGTTGGATATGGGAATGCAAAACGGTAATGTCACTGTATCCGATGATCCATTTTGGCCTTTTCAGGAATCTGGTAAAGTCAAGGCGATCAATGATCCTGACCGTGCCATAGCCGCCCCGGGCACAGATCACGGCACGAATGGAGTCGTTATCGAGCATGTGCTGCAGATCAGCCGCGCGGAACTCGTCAGAGCCGGCATATTGATTCTGCTTGTTGAAAATATGTGTCCCCAGCTCCACTTCCAGTCCCCATTTCTGGAACAGGCGAAGCGATGGATGGACCTCTTCAAACGAGATGCACCGGGCAGGTGCAACCATCCCCATCTTGTCTCCTTTTACAAGATAATCCGGCGTAGTCATTGCAGGGGTTTTTCTATCTTTGCCGAAAATACGAAATTTATCATGAATCAGTCAAACGACGTGAAAAATTATAAGCGTCACCTTGTGACCTCCGCTCTTCCATACGCCAACGGGCCAATCCACATCGGACACCTGGCCGGTGTGTATGTGCCTGCCGATATTTATGTTCGGTTCCTGAGGATGAATAATGAAGATGTGATTTTCATCGGCGGATCAGATGAACATGGCGTGCCCATTACCATTAAGGCCATGCAGGAAGGATTGACCCCGCAGCAGATCGTTGACCGGTACCACGAGATCATCAAAAAATCATTTGAAGAATTCGGAATTTCTTTCGATATCTATTCGAGAACCTCCAATCCCGTTCATCATGAAACAGCTTCTGCCTTTTTCCGAAAGATGTACGAGGCTGGTCAGTTCATTGAAAAAGTATCTTTCCAGTATTATGATGAGGTCACCGGTCATTTCCTCGCCGACCGATACATCACCGGCACTTGTCCGAACTGTCATTACGACCGTGCCTATGGTGACCAGTGCGAAAAATGTGGTTCAACCCTGAATGCAACCGATCTGATAGATCCCCGTTCCGTGCTGAGTGGTAATCCGCCCGAGCTCAGAGAAACAAAACACTGGTT
>JBLNAN010000222.1:0-2683 GCA_050259355.1 Syntrophothermus sp.
ACGTATATGAGACGTTTCGGACAACTGAAGAATCTTACCCTCAGAAGAAGAAAGTAAAGAATGGAACCGGGCATTTTTAATATCCGGGTTTATGGTCTCCTTATCGATGAGGAAAGAATTCTTGTTACCGATGAGTTCAGGCTGGGAATGCGGATGACCAAGTTCCCCGGGGGAGGACTGATATACGGAGAGGGAATTGCTGATTGTCTCAAAAGAGAATTTCTGGAAGAACTGAATAGCGAAATAATCCGGTTTGACCATTATTATACGACCGAACAATTTTTTGAAACCAGACTGCTTCCTTATGATTCTCAGCTCATTAACGTGTATTACCGGGTGCAGATAAAAAAACCTTATCCCTTTCTCACCACTACAAAACCTTTCGATTTTCCTGAGGAAGTGGAGGGAGCTCAATGTTTTCGCTGGGTAAAGATGCAGGATCTCGATGCATCGTCATTTACTTTTCCCATCGACCGTTTCCTTGCTGAAAAACTGAAAAACGAGTATCATGTTTGAACAAATCAATATAGAACATATTCTTTTTCTGGATATTGAAACGGTTCCCATGAGTGCGGATTATGCATCCATGCCGGAAATTTTCAAAAATCTGTGGGCAAAAAAAACAGAAAATCTTCTCCGGTATGAAAAAAATCCGGAAGAGGTAAAAAATCCTGAAACTCTTTTCGAACGCGCCGGTATCTATGCTGAATTTGGAAAGATCGTTTGCATTTCAACGGGCATTTACCGAAAAAACACCCTGAGCATAAAATCTTATTACGGGGAGGATGAAAAAGAAATGCTTCTTGATTTTTCTTCAATGTTGGTAAAAGCCCGGGATAAACAGATCGGCTACCTGTGTGCACACAATGGCCGGGAATTTGATTTTCCCTACCTGATCAGAAGGATGCTGGTGAACGGGGTGCCCGTACCTGCCATCCTGGATCTGTCGTTCAAAAAACCCTGGGATGTACCTCACCTGGACACGCTCGACATGTGGAAATTCGGTGATTTCAAGAGTTACACCAGCCTTGAAACCCTCGCGGCTCTTTTTGGCATTCCCACGCCCAAGGGAGATATTAACGGTGCCGACGTGGCAAGGGTTTATTATGAAGAAAAGGATCTTCCAAGGATCGTGACCTATTGCCAGAAAGATGTATTGACGATTGTAAACCTGTTTCTGAAGTTTCAGAGCCGGGAGATCGTAAATGATGAAATGATTAATTTTCTGTAAAATGAAAAAATACCTGGTTGCATTATTGATAATACCCCTGCTGTTTGCCTGCAAAAGCAAGCCAAAAGATGAATTTGCCGTTGAAGGCATAATCACCGGGGGATCAGGCCAGAAAGTACTACTGCAGGAACTGCAGGCAAAGAAAGTTCTGCCACTGGATTCGACGAATCTGAATCCGGAAGGGAAATTCAGCTTTTTCAAGCCACTGAAGACGAGAAGTTTCTTTATTCTCCGGATCGGGGATAAGAAATTAATTCTCGCGCCGGATAAAGGTGACCGCATCAGGATCACTGGGTCCATGACCGAGCCATCAGCCTCTTTTGGCATTTCAGGTTCAAAGGATACCGAAATTTTCCAGGAGTTTTTAAGGAGATCGGCAGGTAATAAGCAGAAGGCCGATTCGCTGAAGCAGGTGCTGAAAGATCATGAAAATATGGAGAACATGATGCAGATCAGCCAGGGGGTTGATTCTGCATTTAAGAAGGTGATGCAGAGCCAGCGGGACATCCAGCGGGAGTTTATTCTCAGCAACCCGGGATCGCTGGCCGATTTACTCGTGCTTAACTACACCATCGGATCCCAGCCTGTTCTTGATCCTATCGAAGATTTCCGCTTGTTTTCACAAACCGACAGTCTTCTTCAGCAGAAATATCCGGAGAATCCGCACGTGATGTACCATCACCAGCGCGTGGAGGCCCTCAGAAACACGATGCAGATCAGGGATTTGATGATGAAGCAGAAAAAACAATAGCACCTGATGGATAAAAAGATCTATTTCGCATCCGATTTCCATTTCGGTATTCCCGACCGCGACAGCAGTCTGAAGCGCGAAAAACGTTTCATTGACTGGCTGGACATGGTTTCAGGAGATGCTTCCGCCATTTACCTGATGGGCGATCTGTTTGATTTCTGGTTTGAATACAAGAAAGCCGTACCGCGAGGTTATGTAAGACTTCTTGGAAAGCTGGCAGAATTGGCTGATGCAGGAATTGCCATGCATCTCTTCAGGGGAAATCATGACATGTGGGCTTTTGATTATCTTGAAAAGGAGATTGGATTCCAGCTTCACCGCGACCCGGAGATCCGGCAGCTGGGAAATAAAATTTTTTACCTGGCGCACGGGGATGGTCTGGGTCCGGGTGATCATGGATACAAACTGATCAAGAAAATTTTCCAGATGCCGTTTAACCAGTGGCTTTTCCGGCAGCTTCATCCTGATGTTGGCATCCGCATGGGGCTGTACTGGTCGGGAAAAAGCAGGTATGCCAATGAGTTGAAGGAAAATGGTCTTCACGAAGATACCGAGATTGTCAATTCCAGGCTGATCGTTCATTCCAGAACCGTGCTTGAGAAGCACCCGGAAATCAATTATTTCGTTTACGGGCACTGGCATGTACCGCTTGACATCCCTTTAAATGAAAATTCTCATCAGATTAGTCTCGGAGACTGGCT
>JBLNAN010000223.1:0-2619 GCA_050259355.1 Syntrophothermus sp.
AACCACCTCGATCACCCTGACCGGCATTTTTTTCAATTCGGCCACCGTTTCCGGAAGGAAAGAATCTGCTATGATGAATATCCCGAACTTATCCTCCGGATAATCCTGTTGCAAGGCACAGGAGGCCACATTCACGATCACTGCATCTTCCCTGTATCCGGGGATAAGCACCGCGATCCTTCTGAAATTTGTACTCTCAACATCACTGGCTCCCGGATTATAAAACAGTCCCGCTATGGCAAAAAACAGCAGGTACAATACCGGCAATCCCATCATGATCAGGAGTACCAGCTGAACTGCAACCAAAAATCCATCCAGAATTTCTCTCATCTCAATACAGGGTTTTTATGAATTTCTTTAGCTGCAAGGTGTCTGATATGCCACAAAAGTGCACTGAAATAGGCTCTGAAATGGTTTGTCCTGGCCGAAAACAGGAAATACGCCAGATTTTTTGGCACGGATATCAGCAGCATAAAGGCAAGGGCAAGCACAAACTGCATCCCGTGTATATTTCGACGCATGTACAGAATCCTTGCCCTGTTCATGTAATACGTTTTCAGGGGACTCATTTTGCCTGTCGTCACTGATTCCTTGTGAAAAACCACTGATTCATGAACATACCAGAGTTGATAACCTGCGTTTCGGATGCGAATGCCCCAGTCCAGTTCCTCATAGTACAGAAAATATTGTTCGGCCATCAGTCCCACTTTTTTTGCCACTATTCTGGGCACCATCATGGCAGCTCCATGAACATAAGCCGTTTGCCGGTCGTGGTCGTACTGCCCCTTGTCGGGAACCCGGTATCCGATTCCATGACTGCGTATGGTGTAAGGATTTATTTCAGAGAGGCCCGCGTATTGAAAAATATCAGGTTCGTAATAGAACCTGATTTTGGGACTTACCGCCCCGATCCGGGGGTTGGAAACCAGTTTTAGGACCAGTGGCTCGAGAAATCCGGGATCCACTTCGGTATCGTTATTCAGTAAAAGGATATAATCACCCTTTGAATGACGGATGCCGAGATTGTTTCCGCCCGCGAAGCCAAGATTTTTGTCACTGACGATCATCGTACACCCGGGAAACATATCGGTAATAATATTCGGATCATGGGTAGGTGAGGCATTATCCACCACGATCACTTCAAAGCGGGGATAAGTAATCCGCTGAAGTGATGCCAGCATTTGACAGGTAACTTCAGGCTGATCATAATTGATCGTGATTACTGATACCAGGGGCCATTCCATAATTATACATTAAAAGTGAAGCAATTATTACCAGGAAGATAGATATCCACTTTACCTGAACCATAGGCAACTGCTGTTGTGATCACGTAGCTCCGAAGGTAAAGTAGTGTTTTTAGGAAAAATTGTTCATCCGTGTAATCCGAACGCACATCCAGCCGCAGATTCATTTCGTTGATACCGGAACCGTGCGATTTCACAAGTGCTTCCTTGCGGGTCCACAACCGGTGGAAAGTATACAATTCATTTTCTCCCGATGACCGGATCAAATCATTTTCAGCCGGACTGTAGAACCTTTTCGCGACCGGTTCCCAGTCAAAACCAGGTTTTATCTCTTCCACATCCACCCCGATTTCATTTTTAAGATCAAAAGCAATGAGTGAAACGCCGTTGCAATGAGACAGATTAAAGTGAATTTCAGGAAAATCGGTCAGAAAGGGTTTACCCAGGAATCCTTTCTCTACCTGTATGAGCTCTGGCTTTTCATTCAGAAAAGAACCAAGTTTCAGTCTGAACAAGGCATGGGTGATGATAAAACTCTCCCGTTGCCTGACCTGCCTGAATCGTTTGCTCCTGGTCAGTTCTTCATTTGAAAGTGCATTCCGCAATAACCCCAGGTCATATTCGGTGAAATGGTTTGTTTGCACCACATATATGGTGGGATGGTCCCATTTTTCCTTTGTTTCCCAGGAATATTCACGGGCATGAATGGAATGAACAATATTTCCTTCTGTTATCATGAGACAGGACTTTCTTCGTGAATCATTGACAGGTGTCGCTGAAGCACATCAGCAAAATATTTGTCATTGGGCGGGGCAAAAATGCTGGAATGCTCGCCGGGAATTTCATGAATGACCACACCGCCCTGGGCATATTTATCCCAGCCATAGGTCATGGTATCTTTGATATAAAACGTCTGATTTTTTGCCTTGAAAAGATGAACCTCACCTTTGTAAGTTTTAATCACGTATTCACGGTCCGCCTTCCGGTTGGCTCTATGCACTTCCTTCAAATATCCGGGTAATTCAGATGATTTGCCCATCGATTGTTTTTCTTCCTGGAGAACATTCAGATCCATCCCCACAACCTTTCTTTTGAGTCCTTTCATCTTTCTTTTTAAGGATTCGATTGAATTTTCATCCGCTTCACTTTTGAAAAGTGTTTTAACATTCCATGAGAAATAATTCATGGCATAGGAGAAGCTTTTCCGTTCGGCGGGATTGTCGGCAACTGTATCAATCATACCCAGAAAACTAACGACCTTACCTCTTTCATGAAGTTGTCTGGCCATTTCATATGCGATTTTACCCCCCAGTGAGAATCCAGCAAGGGCATAGGGTCCTTCCTTTTCAACCGACATGATCTCCGAAACATAATG
>JBLNAN010000224.1:0-5641 GCA_050259355.1 Syntrophothermus sp.
TTGCCTTGGCAACGTCGGCCACGACTTCAACCTCAGATAATACGGTGGTTTTAAGTGAGAAATTCACGGTCACATTACTGTTGGACACGGTCACTTTCTTCTCTTCACCGGTATATCCCACGTAAGACACCTTGATGGTATAGGTTCCGGGATCAGCTTTAAAAAAATAACTTCCGTCAACTCCTGTAACCACGCCTTTTCCCTCGGCATACAGAATGGTAGCCCCGATGATGGTTTCGCCGGTAGCATCGTCTTTCACGATACCGCTAACGGAATATTTCTGGGAAAAAGCATAGAACGGAACAACAATTATAAGCAAGCAGAGGGTAAAGAACTTCTTCATGTGATAATTTTTCAAAATAAGCCTGAATATTCATGAATATAGGGACGTCCGTATGGCGTCCCTATATAGTTAACTGGAATTTAAAATTCCATTCAATCAATTTTACTGAACAGCGATTTTTCTTGTAACTGTAAGGCTCTCGCTGAATTTTATCTTGACAAAATAAACACCTGGTTGCCAGTTGGCGGTATTTACTCTCAAGCTGTTCTTTGAAGAACCGATGTTGGTGATGACGGTCTGACCCAGCATGGAGATTACTTCCAGGTTTTCCATGGGAACAGAGGTTTCGACCACGAAATGATCCTGGGTAACAGGGTTGGGGAAAATCGAAACTTTTGCACTGGTCTGGATTTTACCCACGCCAAGGATGCTCCGGCAGTTGCAGGTATGCTGACCGAGGCTGTCGAAAGTATTAGCCGGAAGTGAATCATATTCGGCAAGTGCAAAGAAGCTGTTGGGATCATTACCCGTTGAGGTTTGACCATAAGTGTTCATGGTTGCACGGTCAACACCGTGAAGAACGCCGGGTTTACGAACAAGCGTTTTGCTCTTGGTCAGATAACGGCCCGTTCCTTTCCAGTAGGGAGGAGTATCGGTCCATGCACCAACGGGGCTGATTCCACCCTGCCAGTTCAGCGGACGAACGCCGATTTCGCCAAAAATGTCAATGTCGGTCCAGGTTCCATTGATTTTCTTCTGAAGGGAAATGGCATCATCTCCATTCCAGAAAACCACACGGCCGCCGGGGGTTGATCCGTCGTAATCGTAAGGCGCCAGCCAGGTGCCTTTCGCGCGGAGACCGGGCCATACCATGGTATCCTGACCGGCAGGAACAGTATCCTGGATCATGACCATTACGCCAAACGGCTGAATGGTACCGGTTAGCGGCAACACGTAATGAATATCATTATTGGCAAGCGGGTCACCATTTGACCAGCGGATGAGTTGATAGGTGCCATCCAGGGTAATGGGCTGTAAGGTCGGATTGTAGAGTTCCATGGATTTGTTGTTGTTGTAGCCTTCCACGTACTCCGAAATAATAATATCCTTGCAGTCATTCGGACCCAGCTGGGCTTTAACCGAAAATGACACAAGAACGGTAAAAAGAAAGAGTATAAATTTCTTCATGATATGATTATTAAAAGATGAATTGGTTAATGAACTGCAAAGGTAAATAAAATTAAAATGTGCTGATGGAAAAGAAGATGGAAATTAATCTTGTTGCAGGAAAGAAATTTTTTCAATGGCCTTTTCCACACTTTTTATTTCTCTGAATTGAAGAGATAATTTCTCTTTCTCCATTTTCATGGCACCATAGCCGGGATTGTTCCGGATATATTCGAGGATGAAGGTGAATTTGGTCGACTGGAAATAGGGAGATTCCTCGTTGCTGATGAAGTAGCAGGTAAGGCGGTTGTTCCGGAGCACCAGTTTTTCAAAACCAATTTTCTTCGCGATCCATCGCAGGCGAATGGCATTGATCAGGGAAATGGTTTGTCTGGGCAGGACACCGAACCTGTCGATCAGTTTTTCGGTAAATGCCATCAGGCCTTCTTCCGTTTCAATACTGTCGAGTTCTTTGTACAGGCTGAGCCGCTCGGTGATGTTCCTGATATAATGGTCGGGAATCATGATTTCCAGGTCGGTTTCTATCTGGCATTCTCTTACAAAATCTTTCTGGGTCTCCTCCGGGAAAATATCCTTGAATTCCTGTTCTTTCAGTTCCTGAAGAGCTTCATCAAGGATTTTCTGGTACATATCCAGCCCGATTTCGGAAATGAAACCGCTTTGTTCTGCCCCGAGAATATTTCCTGCGCCGCGGATGTCGAGATCCCGCATGGCAATGTTGAATCCGCTTCCGAGATCCGAAAATTCCTCGATGGCCCGCAAACGCTTTCTCGCCTCATCGGTAAGCAGCGACATGGGCGGTGCGAGCAGGTAACAAAAAGCTTTTTTATTCGAACGGCCTACCCTCCCCCTCAGCTGGTGCAGGTCGCTCAGCCCGTAATGATGGGCATCATTGATGATGATCGTGTTGACATTGCTGATATCCAGTCCTGACTCGATGATGGTCGTTGCAACCAGCACATCGTAATCGCCATCAATAAAATCCTTCATCACCCTTTCCAGCTGATGACCTTCCATCTGGCCATGACCCACCGCTACCCTGGCTCTCGGCACCATTTTTTTGATCATCCCTGCCAGATCCAGGATGTTTTGAACCCGCGTCGTCACAAAAAATACCTGTCCGCCGCGGGACAATTCAAAAGTGATGGCTTCCCGGATGGTTTCCTCGTTAAAAGGATGAAGCTCGGTTTGAACCGGGTACCTGTTGGGTGGCGGGGTGTTAATAACAGATAAATCCCTGGCTCCCATCATCGAAAATTGAAGGGTCCTGGGAATCGGTGTCGCGGTTAACGTCAGCGTATCTACATTCACCTTGATCTGCTTGATTTTCTCCTTGGCGGCCACACCGAATTTTTGTTCTTCATCAATGATGAGCAAACCCAGATCCTTGAACCTGACATCCTTGCTCAGCATCCGGTGGGTTCCGATGAGAATGTCCACCTTGCCCTCTTCGAGTTCCTGCAAGATGATCTTTTGTTGTGCAGCGCTTTTGAACCGATTAATAAATTCGATTTTTACCGGGAAATCCCGGAGACGGTCACCAAAGGTCTTGGCATGCTGGATGGCAAGAATGGTCGTGGGAACCAGCACGGCCACCTGCTTCGCATCCACGACTGCCTTGAAAGCCGCCCGGATGGCGATTTCCGTCTTGCCAAATCCCACATCCCCGCATATAAGCCTGTCCATCGGGAACTCCGCCTCCAGATCCTTTTTTATATCAATGGTTGCCTTGAGCTGGTCGGGTGTGTCTTCGTAAATGAACGACGCTTCCAGCTCGGTTTGCAGATAAGTATCCGGAGAAAACGCGATTCCTTTCGTTGCCTTTCTTTCCGCATACAGCTTGATCAGTTCCTTGGCAATATCCTTGACCTTGCTTTTGGTTTTGTTTTTGAGCTTATTCCATGCATCAGACCCGAGCCTGTTCATGGTGGGAACCGTTCCTTCCTTGCCTACATATTTTGAAATACGGTGCAACGAATGAATGGACACATAAAGAATGTCATCATTTTTATAAATCAGCCGGATGGCTTCCTGTTCCTTCCCGTTGTTGACAATTTTCTCCAGACCGTCAAACCTGCCAATCCCGTGATCAATGTGGGTCACGTAATCCCCTGGCTTAAGGTCATACAGTTCTTTCAGGGTCAGCGCCTCCTTGCTAACGTAGCCGTCGCGCAACCGGTACCGCTGATAACGTTCAAAAATCTGGTGATCCGTATATACCGCGATCTTCAGATCCTTGTCGATAAATCCTTCGTGTACCGAAAACAAGATCACTTCCAGGTCAATCCTGCGGGGATTTTTTTCGTGCAGGTCGGCAATGATGGATTTGATACGCTCCCTTTGTTTCTCGTTATCGGCAAGGATGTAGTTTTTTATCCCCTCATCTGCATTTCTCCCGAGGTTCTCAAAAAGCAGATCAAAATTTTTGTTGAAGGAAGGCTGCGGAACAACATTGAAATGGATCTGCGCGTGGTGGTCAGGATAAGCGCTGCTGCCCATTTCTACAACTTTCAGCCTTTGCAGGTGATCCATCATCATTTGGCCGGTCATAAAATAATCGGGCATACCGGCTTTGTCGATGATATCCAGGGTAAACCTCAGATCATCCAGCCAGACAACAGTTTGCGAAGGCAGAAATTCGAAAAGGGTATCATATTTCACCCTCTTTTCCGAATTTACCCTGATATCGGGCACGATGGTAACCGCCTGTTTTTTCTCGATCGAAAGCTGATCGGCCGGATTGAACGTACGGATGGAAGCCACTTTATCCCCTTCAAATTCAATCCGGTAAGGATGATCTCCTGAAAAAGAATACACATCAATCAAACCACCTCTAAGGGAAAATTGCCCTGGTTCTACCACGAAATCCACTCTCTCGAATTCATATTCAATCAGGAGATCGAGGATAAAATCAAGGGAAACGGATTCGCCGGAAGTCAGTTTAAGGGTGTTTTTTTCGAGGATCTTTTTGTTGACGACCTTTTCGGAGATGGCTTCAGGATAGGTAACGATGATGGTGTTCTTTTTCCCGGAATTAAGCCGGTTCAGCACTTCAGTACGGGAAAGGAGGCCAAGATTATCCTTCTGCCCCATGTTGAACTCCTTTTTGAAGGATGACGGGAAATACAGAACCCGTTTGGATTCGGGATCCTTGTCCTGGTCATCAAAGATCCGTTCGAGATCATTGTAATAATAAGCCGCTGATTCCTTATCCTGGAAAATAACAAAATGAATTCCCCTGAGAGAAGCATGCGCGGCGGCAATCACGTATGAACGGGCGGAACCGGTCAGTCCGCGCAGTTGCAAACGGTAATTTTCCTTATCACCATTTCCCAGCAGCTCAACCAGTTCTTTGACTCCGGAAGATGCTTTAAAAAGCGGTAAAAAAACAGACTCAGACACCCTTCAGTTCAGGAGTTTTCAGTGGATTGGATTCCGGTGAATATTGTTTCATGAATTCCTCGGCTTTTTCTACCATGTTAACGGGGCCGGCAAAAAGTGGTGATCTTTCGTGCAGGGCCGTGGGCTGAATGTCAAGAATCCGGTTAAATCCGTCAGAGGCTTTTCCGCCCGCTTGTTCCACGAGGAAGGCAACCGGATTGCATTCATACAATAACCTCAGTTTGCCTTTTTTATTTTTCGTGGTTCCGGGATAAATAAAAATACCACCGCGGATGAGATTGCGGTGAATGTCGGCGACCATCGATCCGATGTACCGGGTGGAATACGGCCGGGACGTTGAAGAATCATCTTCCTGGCAATGATAGATATATTTTTTTACCCCTTCCGGGAAATAAATGTAATTGGCCTCGTTGATCGAATAGATATTCCCTTTTTCCGGGTATTTCATATCCGGATGACTCAGGATGAAGAGCCCGACCGAAGGATCCAGTGTAAAGCCATTTACCCCGTAGCCCGTGGTATACACCAGAACCGTTGAAGAACCGTACAGGACGTAGCCGGCAGCCACCAGGTTTCGTCCCGGCTGCATAAAATCCTCCAGCTGGGCAGGTCCCCTGACGGTGGTTCTGCGGTAGATAGAGAACAATGTGCCGATGGAAACATTGGATTCAATGTTGGAGGAGCCATCAAGCGGATCCATGGCAACAATATATTTAGCTTTTTGAGATCTTTCTGAATCAAGTATGATGATTTCTTCATTTTCCTCAG
>JBLNAN010000225.1:0-9131 GCA_050259355.1 Syntrophothermus sp.
ACAGATATTCTTCCATCCCGAAATAACATAATCCCCGGTTATAAAATGCCTGGGCATTTGCGGGATTAAATTGAAGAACTCTGGTGAAATCCATGGCAGCTTCCCGGTAATTCTCCAGATCATAGTTGGAAAGCCCGCGGTTCATAAAAGCATCCACGTAATCAGACTTCATGCTTATCGCAAGAGTATAGTCTTTTATTGCACCTTTATGATCGCCAAGTGCATCTCTGGAAATCCCCCTGCTGAAATAAGGTTGAGGCTGTGAATACTTCAGCCGGATGGCTTGCGTATAATCCTCAATGGCTCCCTTGTCGTCTCCGGAGGCTGCTTTTGCAATGCCACGGTTATAAAAACATTCCGGTTCGTCAGGCTTCTGAAGAACAGCTTTATCAAGCGATTTTAACGCTTCTTTGTAATCCCCGAGTTTTGCTTTAAGGATACCGTCCTGCAGGTAATCATGCCAGGTCCAGGTTGGATCCTGGGCATGCATTCCCAGGCAACAAAAGACCAGGATCGGTAGAAAAAGCAACCGGAATTTCAACTATTTACAATATTTACTGATCAGATCTGTACAGGTGGTC
Organism: Syntrophothermus sp.; assembly: GCA_050259355.1. Classification (GTDB taxonomy): domain Bacteria; phylum Bacteroidota; class Bacteroidia; order Bacteroidales; family FEN-979; genus FEN-979. The sequence continues at coordinate 582 of JBLNAN010000225.1, forward strand.
ATACCTAATTTCAGCCCTTCCTGCCAGTCACTGCAGGCGCCATTGGTATCACCCAGTTTAACCTTCACTTTCCCGCGGTTTTCATATGCCTCTGCATAATTATTTTTCAGTTCGATGGCTTTTGTAAAGTCCTTCAAGGCATCTTCGTAATTCTGAAGGGCAAGGTATGCTGCTCCCCGGTTATTGTATGCTTTCGGGCTCTGGGGCTTGATATTGATCTCTTCGTTGTAATCTTTGATCGCCCCCTCAATATCATTCAGGTTGTGACGCATCATGCCGCGGTTCACGTATGCATCAGGGAATTTAGGATTCATCTTGATAACCCGGTCGTAATAGTGTATGGCTGCCGTATAATTCTTCTTCATGAAGTTGATTGCAGCCAGGTAATTATATGCCTGAATATTAGAAGAATCCCTGGCAATAAATTTTGTAAAATTAAATTCTGCATTGTCAATCTGGTTCATTTCAAAAAAAGCCAGTCCCAGTCCAAAATAACCTGTCGCAGATGTAGTATCCATCTTCAGAGCCTCATTGAGATCGGCTATTGCATCAGGATATTTTTTAACAATGATATAGGTCATCCCCCTTCTTAAAAGTGCCACAGGCGTCTTGTAATTTTCAATGGATTTGGTAAAATTCTCAATGGCACCGTTAGCATCGTTAGCCTGAAGCGACTTCAGCCCTTCTCCATAAAAATGTGCAGCCTTGTCATTCCTTTCCGCCATTTCCTTTTCTATCCCGGTTAATGGTTTGGGATAAGTTATTGTTCCGGGCTTGGTAGTGTCTTTTTTTATGGAAGTGGTATTTTTACCTTTTGCTGCTGCCTTTTTAGTTTTCGTCGTATCGGGTCGGTCCTGGAAAGAAATTTCAGCCATGGAGTTGAGGGCTGAAAACGAAAACAGCATTAATAATGCAATCAGAATGGTCAGTGTCTTATTCATAGTCTGGATTTATTTTTAAGGATTAAGCAAATAACTGGTAATTATATCAGCAGCACGGTCAGAAGCACCTCTTCCTCCGAGTTTTGCTTTCAATATATCGTAAGAATGATGTATTTTATTTTTCACCTGCTGATCAAAAAGGATTTTTTTTAATTCAGCTGCCAGGTTTTTACTGGTTAATTCATCCTGAATGAGTTCTTTTACAATCATCTCGTCCATGATCAGGTTGACCAGCGAGATAAATTTGACCTTTACAAGTTGCCGGGCCAGCAGGTAGGAAATATAATTCCCCTTGTAGCAAACCACCTGCGGAACGTTCATCAGTGCAGTTTCAAGCGTGGCCGTTCCCGAAGTAACCAGGGCAGCTTCTGCATAATGAAGAAGGTCATATGTTTGACCTTTTACCAGGGAAACGTGTTCATTACCAAGGATATCTTTATAAAACGTTTCCGGCAGCGAGGGCGCCCCGGCAACCACAAACTGATGTCCCGGGAATTCATTTTTTACCGACAGCATGATCCTCAGCATTACTTTCACCTCCTGTTTGCGGCTGCCCGGCAGTAAAGCAATCACCGGTCTTTCATCAAGATCATTTTTCTGAAAAAAATCTTGTTTCCCGGTGAAAATCATTTCCTCATTAATCCGATCCAGCAAGGGATGCCCTGTAAAGTCGGCCTGATACGCGTGTTTCTGGTAAAAATCTTTTTCAAAAGGAAGAATGACGAGCATTTTATCCACGTTATCACGGATCGTTTTGACGCGGGATTCATGCCAGGCCCATAGTTGTGGCGAAATATAATAGATAACCTTAATTCCGGATTCGTGGGCAAATCTGGCGATCCGCAGGTTAAAACCAGGATAATCGACCAGGATTATTGTATCGGGTTGAAAATCAAGAATATCTTTCTTGCAGAAATTCAAATTCCGGGTGATGGTCCTGATGTTCATCAGTACCTCAAGAAATCCCATGAAGGCAAGATCCTTATAGTGCTTTACAATTACACCGCCTTCCGCGCTCATGAGATCACCGCCCCAACAGCGAAAAACAGCCCCGGGATCTTTCTTCTTCAGGCTTTTCATAAGATTGGCCGCGTGAAGATCTCCGGAAGGTTCGCCAGCGATGATGTAATATTTCATGTTAAAATGCAAATACGACCATGATGATCAGCACAACCGTGATGAAAAGGAGTCCCTTCGCGCTTTCTTCCATATCCTTGGTAAAATAATAACGAATGGGAAGAATATTCAATGCAACACTTGCGAAAGCGATTTTTTTCCAGGTCAGTTCCAGCGGGGGGCGTGACAACATACCGGTAAGCAGATTCAGCAGGTAACAACCAGCGAAAATTGCAACGGGCAAAAGTATCCCCACCACAATTCCAACCCAGAAAGCGTTTTTCTTATACATCCAGTTTCCATTTTTTGATGGTGGAAATGGCCTGATGAGCGGTAAAGTCAAATTGCACGGGAACTACCGAAATATAATTGGCTTCCAGTGCATCCTCATCTGTATCCTTACCGTTATCGGCTTTCATATAAACGCCGGTCAGCCAGAAATAGTCTCTGCCGACAGGATCTTTACGCTCGTCAAATTCCTCCTGCCAGCTTCCGCTCGCCTGCCGGCAAACCTTAATTCCTTTTATGCCGCCATTGGACTGGCCGGGAATATTTACATTCAAACAGGTTCCTTTTGGAATTCCTTCTCTGATCGCCGCCAGGGTAATCTTCTCAATAGCCTCTCTGGCATGACTGAATTCAGCCTGCGGACTGTAGTCGAGCAATGAAAAGCCGATGGATGGAACTTCTGACATGGCGCCCTCAAATACGGCAGCCATCGTTCCTGAATAAATAATGGAAATGGAGGCATTGGAACCATGATTGATTCCCGAAACAAGAATGTCGGGCTTTCCCCTTAGAACAACATGAAACCCAAGCTTGACACAATCTGCCGGGGTACCATTGCATCGGTACTCCTGATAATCCTCCTCCTCTTTCAACAGTTCCAGCCGCAGTGGCGTATTGATCGTGATGGCATGTGCAGTTCCCGACTGAGGCTTATCCGGTGCCACCACTACTACCCTGCCCAGCTTGCGCATGATGGCGATCAGTTCCCTGATGCCTTTCGCTTCTATGCCGTCATCATTGGTGACAAATATGGTTGGTTTGTTCATCTTCTGAATAAATCCTTTTGAAAAGAATTGCAAAATTAACAATAAAATCGACCTGAAAAGGAGGATCAGAAGGCTTTCAGTTCCTCGTACAATTCTTTGACAGGCAAGCCCATGATGTTAAAGAACGATCCCTGGATATGACTGATCCCGATGTACCCGATCCATTCCTGGACACCATAACTGCCGGCTTTATCAAAGGGTTTGAAATTTTCAATGTAAAAATCAATTTCTTCGTCCGACAATTCTTTGAACCAAACGGACGAAATCACGTGAAAAATCTTTTTTTTGTCTTTCGACCGGAGACAAACTCCGGTAACCACCTCATGTTTTTTACCGGAAAGTTTCCCAAGCATCTCTTTGGCTTCCTCGACAGAACCAGGCTTCCCCAGTATTTCATCCCCTATACTGACAATGGTATCTGCGGTAACAAGCAATTTTGCCTCCGTTAACAAACCGGCATCGAAATGATCAGCTTTTAATCCGGCAAGGTAACGGGCGATTTCAACAGGTGAAAGATGGGGTGGGTAATTTTCTTCAACATCAGGGATAATCGTTTCAAATTCAATTCCCAGCTCTTTCAGCAAAAATTGTCGCCGGGGAGACTGAGATGCAAGGATCAGCGAATATTTTCCGGCGACTGGGTTCATAAACTTGAATAGATTAGCTGGATGGACAATATCCCTGCCAGCATAACCAGCTTCGACAGGTTGCTCAGAAAATGAAGATCCGATTGTTTGTTTGCCCTGAAAAGATTGACAATAATATATATCAGGGGGATCTGAACGGTGATAATAAAATAAAAAACAACTGCAGTCCAGCCCCTGTTCGCGAGAATTTGCTGAAACAGGCCCAGCATCAGGATAGTGAGTACCATGATCACGGATGCGATGATTTTGGCAATGTTAGGTCCGTAAACAATTGCCAGGGTACGGCAATTGTATTCTTCATCACCTTTCCTGTCTTCTATATCCTTGATGATCTCCCTGGAAAGTGAAACCAGGAAGGCAAATCCGGCATAAACAATAAAGAAAACATTGACATTCTTCAGGTTCACGAGGACATCACTGAAAACCTGTGGATTCAAACGGAGATGCAGGAACTCAAAATACCAGACCAGGAACACCACAAGGGAGGAAAGCGCGGCAATGGCGATGTTTCCCCAGTATAAAGTCTTTTTATACCGGGAGGAATAAAGGTATAAAAGGAAAATCACGAACGGAAATATAAGGAAGAAAGTGAGAGACTGCAACCGGAAGCCAAGATAGGCGCCCATCAGAAGACCCAGGGCATTTAAAATCCGGTACGTGAAATGGGCTGAACGAAGCGAAACTTCCCTGCCAATCATATTCCGGCCCGGTTTGTTAATGGCATCAATCCCTGCATCCAAAATATCATTAATAACATAACCAGCAACCGAGATAAGAACCGTGGCAAGCACGAGAAGCGAAAAATCCAGCCAGCCAGACATCATCCCTGTTTCTCCCTTGAAAAGAAAAGGCCGCAACAGACCGTATCTGAGCAGGAACATCGTGAGGATAATGATCACCACGTTGGGCAATCGCATAAGTGAAATAATGGCTTTAACAGGGCGCATTTTAAGATTTACCATGACATACTTTCCGAAGACATCCAGTGCCCCTGCACTTTCAATACCTGCTCAATCACATCCCGCACGCAGCCTTTACCACCCGGCGCATGAGAAATATAATCCGAAACATTCCTTATCTCTTCAGCAGCATCAGCGGGGCATGCAGATACTCCTGCCTCTTTCATTATTTCGTAATCGGGAATGTCATCCCCCATGAACAAAACCTGGGAAGCATCGAGATTATTTTCCCGGAGATAATCCCTGAACATCTGTATTTTGTTATCAATCCCGAGAAAAATATCAGTAATCAACAATGATTTTAAACGGTGCACCATGCAATCAGCCCTGGCCCCGGATATGATCGCGATCCGATATCCCTTTTTCCTGGCCAGCTGAAGGGCATAACCATCTTTAACATTGGTCGTGCGGTATGCTTCTCCGTCGTCAAGCGTAATAATGCTTCCGTCGGAAAGAACGCCGTCGTAATCAAAAATAAAAGTATTAATGGCGTGCAGCTTCTCTTTATAATTCGTCATTCCCGTGTTTCTGGTTGATAATGCTATTGGTAATCAGTTGATAAATCTCGCGGTATTCCGGAAATTTCTGTAGCAACGCAAGATGTTTATCGATAACCGGTTGGTCTTCCCTGATGGCAGGACCCGTTTGCGATGCAAAGATATCCTTTGTTCGCGAATGAGCAGCAGTTTCCATGATCAGAGGAACAAGCATTTCCATATTCAGATTGGATTGGTTCATGATTTTTTCGGCAGCTGCATACAGAAAATTCGGGAAATTCGAAACAAATGTGGCTGAAAGATGCAGCCATGCACGCTGTTCAGATGATATCCGGTACACTTTGCCAGAAATTCTTTCACCGATTTCAAAAAGTTCATTCTCGGTTCGGGGATCACTGCCTTCAACACAAACAGGTATACCTTTGAGATCCATGGGTGCTGAAAAAGTAAAAGTTTGGGGAAGATACAAGACGCCAGTCGTTTCAGAACAATTTCGCAATGTATTCAATCCCATTGTTCCCGAGGTGTGTACCACGATGCCTTTCATGTTTTCGATCTGACCCGCAACTTCTTCAAGCGCGTGATCAGCAACGGAGATGATGTAAAGTTCAGCCCGGGCGAGGGATTTCAGATCAGACGTATATCCGGATTCCAGTTGTTCCGCAAGACGGGAGCCATTCTCCGGCGTGCGGTTATACACCTGTGCAATACTATAGCCCTTCTCTTTCAGATCGATGGAGAGCCGGGTGGCCAGTCTTCCTGCACCGATCATGACAATCTTACGGATCATCCAACTGTTGTTTTGTATCTGTACGAAAATACGAATTTAAAGTATCGGGACGTTCCTGATTTGTGTAATATTGCAACCAAATCCCGTGCTGATGAAAAAAATAAGTGTATTGCTCCTGTTCCTCCTGATGCTGGGTCACGTGATCGCCCAGAACCGTAAAATCGAATTTGTCGAAAAACCATGGAAAGAAATCCAGGCAATGGCAAAGGAACAGAACAAGATCATTTTCCTGGATGGTTTTGCGAGTTGGTGTGGCCCTTGTAAATGGATGGCAAAAAACATGTTTACAAAGGATTCTGTCGCAGATTTTTATAACAAATATTTTATTTGCGCAAGCATTGACATGGAAAAAGGAGAAGGAAAAGAACTTGCAAAAAAATACCAGATAAGGGTCTATCCCACGCTTTTGTTTTTGGATTCAGCAGGCAACATGCTGCACAGGAAAGCCGGGGCGCCGCAGCGGGTGCAGGATTATATTGAGCTTGGTGACATTGCAATGAATCCGGAAAACAGGATGGGGACCATGGAAAAGAGATACCAGGCAGGCGAACGGTCAGCCGAATTCATTTATAATTATGTGAAACAATTGAATGAAGCTTACCTTCCAACCCAGCAGGTTCTGGAGGAATATTTCTCAAAACAGCAGGAAAAAGATCTTATCAACAGGGAAAACTGGAAGATGATCTATGCCTTTACCAATAGTCCTGAAAGCCGTGAATTCAATTATCTGCTTCAGCACCGGCAGGATTTTATAAACCGGTATGCTGCTGATTCAGTGAATCAAAAGATAGTTTCGGTGATTGAAAATTCTTTAACCCAGCTTATAAAAGGTGGCAAAATTTCAGACAGCATTTATGATCAGGCCAAGGCTCAGGTAAGGGCATTAGGAATTCCGGGTGCAGATAAAGCGCTTTTCGGAACAGATCTGATGTTCTATTCGATAAAACAACAGAAAAGCAAGTTCCTGGAAGTGACCTACAATGATCTTGATAAATACTACCATAACGATCCCGACATGCTGAACAATATTGCCTGGTATTATACTTCCATGACCACTGATCCGAAATTCCTGAACAAAGCAACGGAATGGTCAAAACGTGCAAATGAACTCAAGAAAGATCCCTCTTACCTGGATACGTATGCAGTACTTCTGGATAAGACCGGCAAAAAAGAAGAAGCCATCCGTCAGGAAAAATCAGCTATTGAACTGGCCCGGTCGCAGGGAAAAACTGCAGGGCAGTTTGAGGCAAGGCTTAAGGAGTTTGAAAAATAGAACTCATATACTTGTATATTGTGCGCCCACCTGGGTAATTCTTCAAATAAAAAAAGCAGCAAACTTTCGTCTGCTGCTTTTTCATTTGATTTTCAATAGTTATTTTACGCCTGTGCAGGCGGAATTCCCAGGTTGAAGGGAGGCATTTCATCGCCATTATCCTTAATCTCCCCGTGAACTGATTCAAATTTTGCAACATTATCTTTCAGGGCACGATACAACCGCTTAGCGTGTTGCGGGGTCAGGATAATTCTTGATTTTACCTTAGCTTTCGGAACACCCGGCATCATCTTGACAAAGTCAATCACAAATTCTGAAGGAGAATGGGTTATGATTGCCAGATTTGAATAGATGCCTTCAGCTACCTCTTCAGATAATTCAATGTTTACCTGGTTATTATTGTTTTTCTCGTTCATAATAAAGATATTACGCTTCTTCTTTGGAAGCCATCAGGGTTTCATATTCTTCCTTGCTGCCAACGATTAGGTTGTCATACTCTCTCAAACCGGTTCCGGCAGGGATAAGATGACCCACGATCACGTTTTCCTTCAAACCCATCAGGTCATCCTGGCGGGCATTGATAGCAGCCTGGGTAAGAACCTTGGTGGTTTCCTGGAATGATGCGGCAGAAATCCAGCTTTTGGTTTGCAGTGATGCACGGGTAATACCCTGGAGCACCTGGCGGGCAGTTGCCGGCTGGGCATCCCTTGCTTCAACAAGCTTCTTATCCTTACGTTTCAGCATGGAGTTTTCATCACGCAGTTTTCTTGCACTGATAATGGCTCCAGGCAAAAGCGTGGTTGAATCGCCTGAATCAACAACAACTTTTTTTCCATAGATCCAGTCGTTTTCGTCCTGGAAGTCGATCTTGTTGACCAGTTCTCCTTCAAGGAACTTGGAATCACCATGATCTTCCACCTCAACTTTACGCATCATCTGGCGTACGATGGTTTCAAAATGCTTGTCGTTGATTTTTACACCCTGCAAACGGTAAACTTCCTGAACCTCGTTCACGATATATTCCTGAACTTTCATCGGACCCTTGATAGCAAGAATATCGCTCGGGGTCATAGCGCCCTCTGATAAGGGAGTACCCGCTTTCACGTAGTCGTTTTCCTGCGCCAGGATCTGCTTGGAGGTCGGAACCAGGTAACGTTTTTCTTCACCTGTTTTGGAAGTAATGATAACTTCACGGTTACCTCTTTTGAGTTTCTTGGCAAAAGAAACAACACCATCAATTTCAGATACGATAGCGGGATCCGACGGGTTACG
>JBLNAN010000226.1:0-3733 GCA_050259355.1 Syntrophothermus sp.
CAGTGGTTGCCCTGGTTGGTACTCAGGTACAAATCCGATGCAGTGGCCGCGAACAAGTCATTGCCAAATGATCTGATGATCCTGATTTCTTCTGCCGGCAAACCCTGGCTCAGCAATGTCCAGGAAGAAAAAGGTAAGGACATTCCGTAGAGTCCGCGGGAAGTTCCGCAGAAAAGATAATTGTTCTGAATTTCCAGGCAGCGCAGCGGGAACTCGACAAAGTAACCACCGGGCATCGGCATGGTATCCGCGGGCAAACCATTATTGTATCCTGCAACTGACTGACCGTTAAATTTACAACTGAAAAATCCTGCAGATTTTGAAGCCGCAAACAGGGATGTGTCATTATGTACAAGGGCTACCGGATCAATTTCAGATATTTCTGCGGGTGGAGAATCCGGGTGAGCCAGATCAATTTTAAAGAGCCCGTACCCGCCGGCAAACAGTTCATTTCCTATTTTCGTTGCACAGGTGAATGTCCGCGGGTAGCCGGGCTGCCAATCCTGACCCGGTGCATAAGTAAAAAAATAACCACAACCGGTGGAGACCAGGATCAGTGAATCATTTACCACCAGATATTTCACGGGGACTTTGCCATAAGGACCATTGGCCGGTATCCATTGTGCATGGGTGGTGACAAAGAAAATGAAGAACAGAGGAAGCAGGAGTTTGAGCATTGTTCGTTGTTATTCGTGGTTATTCGTGGTTATTCGTGGTTATTCATTGTTATTCGTGGTTATTCATTGTTATTCGTGGTTATTCATTGTTATTCGTGGTTATTCGTGGTTGTGAAGGTGATCTCAGACAAATATATAATAAATTTATATATAAAAATAAAAAAGCATCCTATACAGGACGCTTTTCTTCATGGGATTTAATGATAAAATCCTACTTACAGGGACAGGTAAAGGTGACCTTATTGTTCATTTCCATTCTTTCCCTGATCATGTTATACGGATCAGCGATGATGGTGATCTCATTTTTGAAACCCGACCCGGTGTAATCAGCAGGCATGGGCCATTCAATCATGCAGGTGCACTGGCCACCTTTCATCGGCATGCTGACAAATCCTCTTGCAACGGTTATGGGTTCATTATGGATCATGTCGATGATCTTCCAGTCGATCCTCTTGTAGGCCACGGGGCCTTTTTCAGTAGCAGGTGTTTGCGGAAAAGTATATCCGGGATAGTATTCTATGGTGAAAACGGCCTTGTTGCAACTGCACTTGGCTTCATCTACCGTTACCACCACATCGGGGAATAATTTTGAAATGATAACAGGATCAATATTCATCAACTCCTGCGGCATTTTAAACTTTTTAATCTCCATTGTTTCCATACATTGATGTTTTTAAGGTTATTACCATAACAATGTAGCATAAAAAAATAAGAAAATCAACATTATTTAGAATTTTTTTAAATAATTTCTGTTTTCATCAGACAACTCATTTTCACAATCTTATTGGTTTTATTCAAACTTAAAATTGGCACCTGTTTTGTAAAATTCAGAATAAAGATGCATCATGAAAAGAGAGATCCATAGAATGCCTTCGGCAACAGAAACAAACAGCCAGGAATCGACAACTGCAGCAAAAGATCCGAACAAGCAGAAGGTGAAATCGAGTATTGCAAAATATAAAACCATGAGCAAGGAGGCTATTGACGACCGGCTGCATGTACTTGACGGGGAATGGAACACGGAAAGAATACTGGAAGCAAGTCTTGCCGCCATTATCCTGACATCCGGTGTTCTGGCCTTTACCCTCCACCGTAACTGGCTGGCGATGGCCGGGGTAGCTGTTGGTTTTATGGTTCAGCATTCCATAGCGGGCTGGGCTTTACCTGTTCCTCTTTACCGGAAACTGGGGGTTCGTACCATCGATGAAATCAACAAGGAAAAAAATGCCCTGAAAAAGATCAGAGGAACCAAGCAGCATTAATATCCTGTTAATAAGTTTATTTGTAAACATATGGGGTTTTTTCTATATTTAATATAAAAAGACCTATATGCTAAAGAGTTACAAATTGACACGAAGCATCCGGAACAGAGGAATTTACGGAACGTTTTTAACAATATTGAACCGGTATATTTTTCGTTTCAGATTCAGAGAACTGGACCTGTGGGGCAATGTAGATCCACCCGATATGGAAGGTCCTGATCATGTAAAGGAACATGCTGCACGGTATGAACCTACCAATCCGTTGTATTTCAGAAAGGTTTTTGATAAGCTTGACTGGAATTACCACAACAGTGTATTTGTTGATTTCGGATGCGGAAAAGGAGCATCCATGGTGTATGCATCGGGCATGAATTTCAAAAAGATCATCGGGGTGGAATTTTGCAAAAATTTATCCGGAATCGCGCATAAGAATCTCGCAAAGCACGCCCACAGATCTGTCAGATATCCCGATTACGAGGTGGTTAACTCGGATGCGGCCGAGTATGACATTCCCGCCGAGGCAGATTGTTTTTATTTTTTCAATCCGTTTGATGCCGTGATTCTTGATAAAGTGATGAAAAACATTTTTCGTTCCCTGCACAACAGAAACAGGAAGATCCTGATCGTATACCTCAATGCTATTCACTGGGAAATCATCGAAAAATATCCAGTAAGACTGATAAAGTCTCTGCCACCCGATGAACTGGACGTTTATTTTCCCGGCGGAGCTTGCGTTTACCTGTTTGATGAACCTGTTCCTGTTGCTAAAAGGCAGTTCAGTCACAGCAAGGCAATGGCCGTGTAAAATATATCAGGAAGCTGGATTACCCGGGTGGGAAAAATGCTTTCCAGTCTGAACGATCTATTTCAGCAGGTTGATCGTTCCGGTCTGCACCCGGTGCTCGCCCGACTGCAGGTCATCGTAGGTTATCTTCCAGGAATACATACCCCCGCGGGGCGATTGTCCTTTGATGGTGCCGTCCCAACCTTTCAAAATATCACTTGACTGAAAGACTTCTGAACCCCAGCGGTCATAAATCACCATAAGGAAATTGGTGACGGTTTCGGAATCGGTTACCACCCTGAAACTATCATTCAGCTGGTCTCCATCGGGTGTGAATGCGGTTGGGAGATAAAGCAGGAAACAATCTGACGACTGGGGAATACGCACAGGAACTGATACGGCCTCGTGCGTAGTGGCACAGGGAAGGTTGCAGGTCAGACGGCAGGTAACCTCCTGCGATGAAGTCAGGGTGACAGTAGAATACACCGTACCGGTATCCTGCTGAACCACCGTTCCGTCGATCATCCATTCCAGGGTCGGCTGGGTTCCGGCATCGGAGTAATCTGCATGAAAAACGATGGGCATATCAGGGCACATGGTCGCGTGATCGGCCGTGACACTGATCTGCGGGGTCAGATTGGAAGCGGCATCCACGGTAAGGGTATCGGTGAAAACCGGATTGGGACTGACACAGGAAAAGGCAGAAGTGACTTTACAGTAGATTCGGTCATTATCAGCCGGTGTGATCGTGAGTACAGAATCATTGCTTCCGGTATGCTGATCGTTGAGATACCAGTCGTAGGTGACACCTGCCCCGGCGCTGACAGCGGTTGAATGGTAAGTTACGGGGGTGCCGTCACAGATGGATCCTGCAGGATCAGCAGAGATGGCTGACGACATGAAAAGTGCCTGGGAAACTGACATCGTTATGGGTGCTGATGTTGCCGGGTTACCTGTCACGCAATGTTCGCTGGACAACAGAATGCAGGTAATGATATCCCCATCGGAAG
>JBLNAN010000227.1:0-4580 GCA_050259355.1 Syntrophothermus sp.
AGATGGTTGCCTGCCACCATACCGGTCTTGCCATGAGCAGCGGATCAAACGTTCTGCCCCACCAATGCACCTGATCGATCATGAAAGCCAATGGCCATCCCGGATAGGAAAAGTTGTCGACATTTTTAATCACCAGTTGTTCCAGGTCAATCACGTAAGTGATGTACAGGATATTGATGAAGAAGAATGCCAGATAGAGGTAATCAACCGGGCGTTCTTTAAGTGGAATTGCTTTTCTCATGGCAGTTATTGGGTTATTGGGTTACTAGGTTATTGGGTTATCTTTAAGCTTCAGCTTTGCCGTATTAGCCATTTGCCGGGCAAGATTTAATCTGAAACCCGGAATATTGGAAATAAATGCGCCGATCTTTACACCAAGTCCGGAATACGCTAAAGTTTTGGGATTTTCTGCCAGCCTGACCAATTGTTTCGCCACCGTTTCAGGCGTTTTCGGCTTTGCAAATTTCCGTGTCAGCATATTTTGTTTTTCCGACATCAGGAAATTCTGGTCCACCTCTCCTATTCTGGATTCCGGCTTTGAATGGGTGCTGATGTAGCCGGGACAATATTCAGAAACCGTAATGCCCGGAAAATTCCATTCTGCCTGAATGGTCCGCGTCCAGGCCGACAAAGCAGCTTTGGAACAAACATATGGCGCATAAAATGGTATTCCCATCATAAACCCGGGTGATCCCACGATAATGATATGACCCTGATTCTGCTGTTTCATGTAATGAAGAGCACGCTGGCAGGCAGCAACAGGCGAGAGCAGGTTTGTTGTAAAAGCATTCTGAAGATCTCCGGAAGAAACGGTTTCAGCAGGAGAAACAATGATGCTGGCGGCATTGCTGATGAATACATCTATCCTGCCAAATTTTCCTGTCACCCGGTCAATCATTTCTGAAGCATTTCCCGGATCGGAAAGATCCACAGGATAGGAAACGGCGGTTTTCAGCGATGAAGCGATCCTCTCCAGCTTTTCTATCCGTCTGGCGGCCAGAATGACGATTGCCCCGGCAGCGTCAAAAGCCCTGGCAGCAGCCTCTCCTATTCCCGAAGAAGCACCTGTAATTAAAACTACCTTTCCCTGTAACATCTGATGCAAAGTTATTTTATTTTTTATTTTTGCTATACATTATGACAATTTCCATCGATCATGAAAATAACAGTATCTTTAATAGTATTATCAATGTTGCTGTGCTTAGGCAGTTGCCGCAACCTTAATAAGCAGGAAGAAAAACTATCGGTCATGAAAGAGAGCTTCGGAAAAATTGATGGTAAGGATGTGGATCTTTACACGCTCACAAACAAGAACGGAATAACGGTTAAAATAACGAATTACGGGGGAATAATCACATCCATCCTTACCAGGGATAAGAATGGAAAGACCGGAGATATTGTTTTAGGATTTGACAGCCTGAAGTCTTACCTCGGCGAAGTGCCTTATTTTGGTGCAATTGTCGGTCGCTATGCCAACCGTATCGCCGCGGGTGAATTTACGCTGGATGGAAAGCCGTATCATCTTGCTAAAAACAACGGAAACAACAGTCTGCACGGTGGTTTGAAAGGATTTGACAAAGTGGTTTGGAATGCTTCTGTGTCGCAGGATTCTGTAAAAGCCTCACTGGTTCTCACTTACCTGAGTCCTGACGGCGAAGAAGGGTATCCCGGAAATTTACGGGTGGTGGTGACCTATGAACTCAATGATGACAATGAATTTTACACCACCATCGAGGCCACTACTGATCAGCCCACGCCTGTAAATCTGACCAATCACACGTATTTCAATCTTACCGGTGCTGAACGTGACATTCTGGATCATAAACTGATGATTGCCGCAAGTCGTTATACACCCGTTAATGATGAACTGATCCCTACCGGAGAGCTGGCGCCGGTGGAAGGAACCCCGATGGATTTCAGGCAACCCGTGGCCGTTGGAGCCAGGATCAGCCAGGTTAAGGGCGGCTATGACCACAATTACGTGCTGGACGATGTTCAATCGATGAAAAAACCTGCGGCCGTTCTTGAGGAGCCTGTTTCGGGAAGAGTCGTGGAAGTGTACACGGATCAGCCGGGTGTTCAGTTTTATTCAGGAAACTTTCTTGATGGATCGCTGACCGGTAAAAATGGCAAAGTGTATAAGAAACATTACGGCTTGTGCCTGGAAACCCAGCATTTCCCGGATTCACCCAATCAGCCTGCCTTTCCGAACACCATCCTGCGCCCGGGTGAGAAGTTCAGGGCCAGGACGATGTATCACTTCAAGTAGTCCATAGTCCACAGTCGGCAGTCGGCAGTCTTGTCACTCAACTTTCCTAACCCCGTCCCCAATCTCGGCCAGGTAAAAATCTGCTTTTAAACCAATACGTGACTGGTATTTTTCGCCCACCACGCGGATAAAATCTTTAGTATTTTCTTTCTTCACAATATTCACAGTACAGCCGCCAAAACCGGCACCGGTCATTCGCGCGCCGATACATCCTTTCTGGGCCCACGCTTCTTCTGCGAGCGTATCCAGCTCGATACCGGTAACTTCATAATTGTCGCGGAGGGATTCATGCGAAGCATTCATCAGTGCGCCGAATTCAAGGATATTATTTTCCGAAAGGCATTTCACCGAATTGAGCACGCGCTGGTTCTCAGAAATCACGTGCCTTGCCCTTTTCCGTATGGTTTCATCCTCGATGATATTCTGGTTCTTGAAAAATTGCATGAAGGATACCTGGCCCAGGTTGGTGATGCCGCCGATGGCTGCCACCGCTTTCCGGCATTCGGCCACACGTTCATTGTATTTGGAATCTGCCAGTCCCCTTTGTTTATTGGAGTTGATGATGATCAGGTCGTATCCTTCGAGGATCACCGGCACCTGTTTGTATTCCAGTGTTTCGGTATTCAGAAAAACAGCATGGTCTTTTTTACCCATGGCCACGGCAAACTGATCCATGATGCCACACATCACTCCCGCGAATTCATGTTCGGCCAGTTGTGAAAATTTGGCCAGTTCCGTCAGCGAATACTGTAGTTGCATCAGGCTGTCCACCGCAAAGGCCGTCGCCATTTCAATCGAAGCCGAAGATGACAACCCTGCTCCATTGGGGATGTCACCATAAAATAATAAATCCAGACCTGTAAGTTTTAAACCTTGCTTTTCGAACTGAGCCAGCACACCCAGCGGATAATTGAACCAGCGGGTGGATTGTTTCTCCAGGGGCTTATCCAGCAGTATCTCCCCTTTCTCGAAGAAATTCATGGAGGCAAGCCTTATGGTATTATCCTGGTTTCGCCGGATCAGGAGATAGGTGCCAAACTGGATGGCACAGGGTAAAACATATCCTCCATTGTAATCAGTGTGTTCCCCGATAAGATTGACCCTGCCGGGTGCAAAATAAAGTTCCGGTACATTTTCTTCACCGCCGTACAGCCTGAAAAATTCTTCAAAAAGTCTCTGGTTATCCATTGTTTTCCTCTATAAATCTATAACGAAGTTACGATAAATTGTCTTTAAGGTCAATTTGTGCAAGTACTAAAAGGTTTTCGTATTTTTGATCCCTCCAATCATGTTCAGTTCCTATGAAAAAGTTTTTTTTACTGTTTTTCTTTTGCTTTACAGCATCCGCTTTTTATTCAACGGTTTTCTCGCAAGGCAGGATTGACCTGGGAGGTCGCTGGCAGTTTCGCAAGGCCGGAACCCAGGAATGGCTTGAAGCAACTGTTCCCGGTTGCGTTCATACAGATCTCATGAAAAACAAGCTGATCCCGGATCCTTACTACCGTGATAACGAAAAGAAGGTCCAGTGGGTAAGCGAGATTGGCTGGGAATATAAAAAAGACTTCAATGTTTCCGACACCCTTTTCCGTATCCGGCATATTGAGCTGGTTTGTGAAGGACTCGATACCTACGCCAACGTGTATATTAACGATACGCTGATCATTGTTGCGGATAATATGTTCAGGGAATGGTTTGCAGATATCAGGCAGTACCTCCGGATCGGAAAGAATACGCTCCGGATCCAGTTTCCCGAAATGGCATCTCTGAATAAAAAAAGATACAGTCAGCTGCCGTTGAAGTACCCGGGTGATGCAAAGATCATGTGCCGGAAAGCCGCATACCAGTTTGGATGGGACTGGGGACCGAAACTCATCACCGCGGGGATATGGAAGCCCATCTACTTCCGGACCTGGACGTATAATAACCTGCTGGGTGTGCAATACATCCAGCGGTCGCTGACGGATTCGGTGGCGAACATGTCAGCCGTTTTCACGATCACTTCCACCCTTGCCGACTCTGTTGAAGTAAAGGTGTTTAACGAAAAGCAGCAACTGGTCAGAAAAAGGGCATTGCTGAAAACCGGGGTGAATGTTGTTCGTGCCGATTTCAAAATCATGAATCCAAAAAAATGGTGGTGCAACGGCATGGGAGAACACCCGCTGTATACCCTGAATCACGAGGTATGGTTTGCCGGGAGAAAGGAAGCTTCCGGGACGAAAAAGATCGGGCTGAGAACGATTGAACTGGTTCAGAAAAAAGACACCATCAACCATTCCCTTGGAAGGTCTTTCTATTTTAAACTCAATGGCGT
>JBLNAN010000228.1:0-2796 GCA_050259355.1 Syntrophothermus sp.
TATTATCCGCAGGGCTTTGCAGAAGTATGGTGGTAAACGCAAGGATGCCGCCAATGAGCTGGGAATTTCCGAAAGAACTTTATACCGAAAGATCAAAGAATATGGGATCGAAGAGTAACCTTGCAAACCGGATGGTTATCCTGCTGCTTCTCGTGTTGATGGCAGGCTGCAGGGTAAATTATTCCTTTACCGGCGCATCGGTCTCGCCCAATACCCGGTCCATAGCCATTCATAATTTGCCGAATAACGCGCAGCTCGTTGTTCCTACCCTGAGCCGGAATCTTACCCAGGGCATGCGAGACTACTTTTCTTCCCAGACTTCTCTTGCCCTGGTGGAAAGAAACGGCGATCTTGACCTGGATGGGGCGATCACCGGATATACCATCACACCCACCGCGATCCAGGGAAATGAAACCGCGGCCATGAACAGGCTTACCATCACCATTCATGTGAAATTCGTCAATAAACACGACGAGAAGCAGAATTTTGAAGCTGATTTTTCTAAATATCTGGATTTCCCGAGCCAGCCGGCACCTTCCCCGGGCAAGATGGATGAATATGCTGCAGTAATCAATGATCAGCTTATTCAGGAAGTATTCAACCGATCCTTAGCCAACTGGTAACATGAACCGCGGCGAATTCATCAATATCCTGAAAGACCGGAAAGCCAGGACCGATGCGAGGGAACTTGCCGCAATGGTGGAAAGATTTCCCTGGTGTTCGTCCTTCCGGATTCTCCTGGCATTGAATTTTTATCATAAAGATGAAGCCGAATACGCGGTGTGGCTGAAAACTGCAGCAGCCTACAGCATAAGCAGGAAAAGGCTGAAAGACCTGATCCGGGAAATGGACGAGCTTCCTGGACCGGTAACTATTCCCGCTGCAGAACCAGCATCCGGACCTGAAGATTTCATAGCTGAAACAGGGCCCGTCGAATCACCTGCCAAGGCAACTGAGATGACCGCCACACCTGTTCCTTCCAGGGA
Source organism: Syntrophothermus sp. (assembly GCA_050259355.1). Lineage (GTDB taxonomy): Bacteria > Bacteroidota > Bacteroidia > Bacteroidales > FEN-979 > FEN-979. Next base: position 987 of record JBLNAN010000228.1, read on the forward strand.
AGAGCTGATCCGGAGGGTAAGGATGCGGCTGGCGGAGATCGAGGAAGAGCGGAAGAACAGCGCAACTGAAAACGAAATACGAACGCCTGTCCCTGAAGAACCCGGAGAGGAAAAGGTTCTGCCTGCCGAGACTGAAAGTGTCAAAAAATTCTCAAGGGAAGAAATCATCGAGCGCTTTATCCGGGAAGAACCGCGGATAACCCCTGCCAAAGCCAATTTTTTTAACCCTTCTGAACTTTCCGAGAAAAGCAGCATTGAACAGGAAGAGATCGTTAGCGAGACCCTGGCGAAAATCTATGCAGAGCAAGGTAATAAAACAAGGGCAATAAGGATTTATCAGAAATTAATTTTGCTTTATCCGGAAAAAAGCAGTTACTTTGCAGCCCAAATTCAAAAGTTAAGTAGTTAAAGCATAAGTAAAAGTATTGTTATGGGTCTTTATGTGTTAATTTCCGTGTTGATCCTGATCACCTGCGCGTTGCTTGTACTCGTGGTTCTGGTACAGAATTCCAAGGGAGGTGGTCTGGCATCCAATTTTTCATCTTCCAACCAGTTCATGGGTGTAAGAAAAACTGCCGATTTCCTTGAAAAAACCACGTGGACACTGGCTATCGTGTTGCTGGTTCTCAGTGTTTTCTCTATTTTCGTTATTCCGAAAAACCAGGGTGCCGCAAAAACCCAGGAAAGTGAAATCCAGAAACAAATCAACGATTCAAAAGCCACACCGATAAAAGATTTTCAGGCACCTCCTGCCCAGAACAAGTAAAAATATTTTATAAAAAATAAAAAATGTCAGAATGTCATACATTCTGACATTTTTTTTTAACTTTCTGTATAGTTACTGTAAAAATGTCCAGCGGATAATGTTTTTGACCCATTGGCACAAAATCTGACAGGTACGAAACACTTTTCAATGACAGCTTCTTAAATGTTTAACTAATAATCAGAGTAAAAATGACAAACATCAACATTAAGCCTTTGGCAGACCGCGTACTGGTTGAACCGGCACAGGCAGAAGAAAAAACCGCTGCCGGCATTATCATTCCCGATACAGCAAAGGAAAAACCACAGAAAGGAACTGTTGTGGCAGTAGGGCCAGGAAAAAAAGATGAGCCCATGACCGTAAAAGTTGGAGACGTTGTTTTATATGGTAAATATGCCGGAACCGAGCTCACGGTGAATGGCGGAAATTACCTGATCATGCGGGAGTCCGACATCGTTGCAATCATCTGATCCAAGTAAAACAAATTCAAAAACTTTAAACCAGAAGAAACATGGCAAAAGATATTATTTTCAATATAAAGGCTAGAGAAGCCCTGAAAAAAGGAGTTGACGAACTTTCCAACGCGGTAAAAGTTACCCTGGGACCCAGTGGCAGAAATGTCATCATCGACAAATCCTATGGTGCACCGGTTATCACGAAAGACGGTGTTACGGTTGCAAAGGAAATCGAGCTCACCAACAACATCGAGAACATGGGCGCCCAGATGGTTCGCGAAGTTGCTTCAAAAACCAATGAACTGGCAGGTGATGGTACTACCACTGCTACCGTTCTCGCGCAGGCACTGTTTACCACCGGCCTGAAAAACGTTACAGCAGGCGCCAACCCAATGGACCTGAAAAGAGGAATCGATAAGGCTGTTGTTGCGGTAATCGACTCGCTGAAGAAACAGACAAAAAAAATTGGTGACAGTACTGAAAAAATTCAGCAGGTCGCCAGCGTATCTGCCAACAATGATACCTACATCGGAAAGATGATCGCCGAGGCAATGGCGCAGGTGAAAAAAGAAGGCGTGATCACGATCGAAGA
>JBLNAN010000229.1:0-7962 GCA_050259355.1 Syntrophothermus sp.
AACTACGGTATTGATACCGGCCGCGATGGCCTTTTCAGCGATGAGTTTGCCAACCTGTTTGGCTTTATCCAGGTGCGACATTTTCTTCCCGGCAAAATCTTTCGACATGGAAGAAGCAGCAACCAGGGTTTTGCCCGACAGATCGTCGATCAACTGAACATAAATGTCCTTGTTGCTTCTGAAAACACTCATCCGAGGCCTGTCAGGAGTCCCATGTACGACCTTGCGCACCCTTTTCTTGATCCTGAACCTTCTGAATTCTTTCTTGTTCTTGATTCCCATTACTATGTGGTTTTTTCAATTATTATGATTATTGTCCTGAAGCAGACTTACCGGCTTTCTTCTTGATCTCTTCGCCGGCGAAGCGAATACCTTTACCCTTGTAAGGCTCAGGTTTTCTGAACGACCTTATCTTGGCTGCTACTTGTCCCAGGAGTTGTTTGTCGATCGATTTCATGATGATCGTGTTGTTCTTTCCTCTTTCTGCAGTCGTCTCAACCTTGATTTCCGGGGGAAGTTCCATGATGATATTGTGGGAATATCCCAGGGAAAGGTCGAGAAGCTGGTTGGTGGCTGATGCCTTGTAACCTACTCCAACGAGTTCCTGAACAATGGTATAGCCTTCACTTACACCTTTTACCATATTGGCAAGCAGTGAGCGGTAGAGTCCGTGCAAAGAACGTTCAACACGTTCATCATTGCCGCGGGAGACCTGAAGGTGTCCGTCCACTACAGCTACGCTGATCCGGGGATCTACCTTCTGCTGAAGCTGGCCAAGACCGCCCTTTATGGTTACCAGGTTATCTTTATCTACGGTTACGGTAACGCCCGCGGGTAAAGTGATCGGTAATTTTCCTATTCTTGACATATCCTTATCTCCTCTTCATTAGCTGATGTAACATAAAACTTCGCCACCGATCTTCTTCGTTCTGGCTTCTTTGTCGGTCATCACGCCTTGTGAGGTCGAAAGGATGGCGATACCAAGTCCGTTCAATACCCTGGGAAGGTTTTCAGAATCGACATACTTCCTGAGACCGGGCTTGCTGATCCTTTCCATCTTGTTGATGGCGGAAAGCTTGGTGACCGGATGATATTTCAAAGCGATCTTTATAATGCCGGGGATGCCCTCGTCTTCAAATTTGTAATTCAGGATGTATCCTTTTTCGTAAAGGATCTTGGTAATCTCTTTCTTCATGTTTGAAGTCGGGATTTCCACGATGCGGTGGTTGGCCATCACGGCGTTCCTGATTCTTGTTAAATAATCTGCAATTGGATCCGTAACCATGATCTGTTGTATCTGTTGTTATTGATTGTTCTTTTTTATTACCAGCTGGCTTTTTTCACGCCGGGGATGAGTCCTTTAAGGGCCATCTCGCGGAAGTTGATACGCGACATACCAAACACCCTCATGTATCCCTTGGGTCTTCCGGTCAGTTTGCAACGGTTGTGCAGGCGAACCGGAGAAGCATTCTTTGGGAGCTTTTGTAAAGCGGTATAATCTCCATCGGCTTTCAGGGCCTTGCGTTTTTCTGCATACTGTGCAACCAGTCGTTCTCTTTTCTTTTCCCTGGCTTTAATTGATTCTTTTGCCATATATAACCTTATTTTGTTTTAAAGGGTAATCCGAATTCTTTCAATAATGCATGACATTCCCTGTCTGATGTGGCAGAAGTCACGAATGTAATATCAAGCCCGTTGATCTTGGTGATCTTATCAATATCGATTTCCGGGAAGATGATCTGCTCGGGAATTCCAAGCGTGTAGTTGCCTCTTCCGTCAAAACCTTTTTCATTGATACCCCGGAAGTCACGTACACGCGGGATAGAAACCGAGATCAGCCGGTCGAGGAATTCGTACATTCTTTCTCCCCTGAGCGTAACTCTTACGCCAATCGGCATTCCTTTTCTCAGTTTGAAGTTTGAAATGTCTTTCTTCGACTTGGTGGCCACGGCTTTCTGACCGGTGATCATGGTCATTTCGTTGATACCGTTCTCGATATGTTTTTTATCGGTGATAGCTATGCCTAATCCCTGGTTCACGCAAACTTTAAGGATACGGGGGACCTGCATGGGGCTCTTGTAATTGAACTGAGCCATTAACGCCGGAACGATTTCCGATGTGTATTTTTCTCTGAGTCTTGGTGTATAAGCCATTATTTTATAACCTCCCCTGATTTTTTAGAATAACGTACCGACTTGTCTTTCTTATCCAGTTTTCTTCCGGTTCTGGTCGGCTTTCCGGATCCATCAATAACCATCAGGTTAGAGATATGGACGGGGGCTTCTTTTTTGATGATGCCACCCTGCGGACTTTTAGCGTTCGGTTTGGTATGTTTGGATACCAGATTGACACCTTCCACGATGGCCCGGCTGGTTGACGTGTGCACGTCAAGCACTTTTCCCTGCTGACCTCTCGAGTCACCGGCAATAATCATCACTGTATCGCCTTTTTTGATGTGTAACTTCTGCATAACGTTATTGAATATACTTACAGCACTTCAGGTGCTAAAGAAATTATTTTCATAAATTGTTTTTCCCTCAATTCCCTGGCAACGGGTCCGAATATACGGGTACCGATCATTTCGCCGGAAGCATTCAGGAGAACCACCGCGTTGTCATCGAAGCGGATATAGGAACCATCATTGCGACGGATCTCTTTTTTTGTCCTGACGACAACCGCTTTTGAGACGGTACCTTTCTTGATGTTCCCTGAAGGAAGGGCATTTTTTACAGTGACAACGATCTTATCACCGATGGATGCGTAGCGTTTTTTCGTTCCGCCCAGGACGCGGATACAAAGTACCTCTTTGGCACCGCTATTGTCTGCAACCATTAGTCTTGATTCCTGCTGTATCATGGCTATTTAACCTTTTCTGTGATTTCAACTAATCTCCAACACTTATTTTTGCTCAGAGGCCTGGTTTCAGCGATCACGACTTTATCGCCTTCACTGCACTCGTTCTTTTCGTCATGGGCCACGAAACGGGAGGTTTTTTTAACAAACTTTCCGTATTTTGGATGTTTCACCTTCCGCTCGACTTCAACCACGATGGATTTTTCCATCTTGTTGCTGACCACGATGCCGGCTTTTTCTTTTCTCAGTTTTCTGTTTTCCATTGTTAATCCTGATTATTTTTTCCCCTTGGTTATATTCTCCCCGTTGAGAACTCTGCGTCTCAATTCCGTTTCAAGGCGGGCGATCGTTTGACGGTAGGCCTTAATCTTATTTGGATTCTCGAGGGGTGAAACAGCATGGTTCAACTTCAGTTTTATCAACTGCTTCTTTTCCTCTTCCAACCGTTCCATGATTTCGCCGGTTGTCAATTCTCTGATTACTTTTTGTTCCATTGTATTGAAGGAGTTATTTCTGAACCTGGTGTTCCTTATTCAGCTTGTTCTACAAAATCTTTCCTGATAACGGTCTTGGTGTGGACCGGCAGCTTCTGTGCACCCAGGCGAAGCGCTTCTTTTGCAATAATTTCCGACACGCCATCAATCTCGAACAGTATTCTGCCGGGGTTGATTCGTGCCACGAAATATTCGGGAGCACCTTTACCTTTACCCATACGGACTTCAGCGGGTTTCTTGGTTACTGGCTTATCCGGGAAAATACGGATCCAGAGCTGACCTTCACGTTTCATGTGACGGGTGATGGCCTGACGGGCAGATTCGATCTGACGTCCCGTGATCCATGCTTCATCCAGGGTTTTGATACCAAAAGATCCGAATGCAAGCTGATGGCCGCGCTGGGCGTTGCCCTTCATTTTCCCTTTCTGCTGCTTCCTGTATTTGGTCTTCTTAGGTTGTAACATTATTGTATGTTTAAAAAGTTATTGCTTCTGTTATTTCCTGGGGCCGGGTTTCCTGCCACGATCCCGGTCACGTCCGCGATCACGGTCACGATCACGATCACGATCACCGCCCTTGCCATGAGGAGCAGAGGTCTTCATGCCACCCGGCGTAGACGGAACAAGCTCCGGACGTCCATAGATCTCACCCTTGCAGATCCATACCTTGATACCGATCCTTCCGTAGGTTGTATGCGCCTCGGCAGTTGCATAATCAATATCGGCACGGAATGTATGCAGGGGTATTCTTCCCTCCTTGTATTGCTCGCGACGAGCCATTTCAGCTCCACCAACACGACCGGAGATCAGAACCTTTATACCCTCGGCACCAATTCTCATGGCAGATGCAATGGAGGTTTTGATAGCACGGCGATACGATATCCTGCCCTCGATCTGGCTGGCTATGGTAGCTGCAACGATGACGGCATCCAGCTCAGGACGCTTGATCTCTGAGATGTTGATCTGGATCTCCTTCTTCGTGATCTTCTTCAGCTCTTCCTTCAGCTTGTCAACTTCCTGTCCGCCTTTACCGATGATGATTCCCGGACGGGCTGTATGAATAGTCACGGTAACAAGTTTCAGAGTACGCTCAATGACGATCTTCGATATCCCGGCCTTCGACAGACGGGCGTTAAGATATTTCCTGATCTTATCATCCTCAACAAGCTTCGGGGCGAAATTTTTGCCACCATACCAGTTGGAATCCCATCCCCGGATGATACCTAACCTGTTCGCTATCGGATTTGTCTTTTGTCCCATTAAATATTCCTTTTAAATAGTCGGTATTATTCTTTTGTTTCAGTTGATTCTTGAACATCCATGGCAGTCCTGCTGTCAACAATCAGTGTAACATGATTGCTGCGTTTGCGGATACGGTGTGCCCGTCCCTGCGGAGCAGTATGAATACGCTTTAGCATACGACCACTGTCAACAGATATCTCTTTTACATAAAGGTTGCTGTCTTCAAGACGAACACCCTCGTTCTTGGCTTGCCAGTTGGCAATAGCCGAGAGCAGCAGCTTGTGCAGCCTGATGCTAGACTGCTGCGGTGAATTCTTCAGCATGTGCAGGGCCAGTTCTACTTGTTTTCCCCTGATCAGATCAGCGATCAGCCTCATCTTCCGGGGAGAAGTAGGACAGTTATTCAGCTTTGCAAAGTAGAGGGTTTTCTTTTCCTCTTTCCGCTTTTCGGCTCTGGTGCGACTTTTAACTCCCATAGTATATTGTATTTTCCTTATTTCTTACCTTTATCTTTATTTCCGGCATGACCCCTGAAAATCCTCGTGGGGGCAAACTCTCCCAGTTTGTGTCCTACCATGTTCTCGGTAACGTAAACCGGGATGAACTTATTTCCATTATACACCGCGATGGTTTGTCCGACGAAATCCGGGGAGATCATCGATCCTCTCGACCAGGTCTTGATAACAGCTTTTTTCTTTCCTTCGGCTGCTTCAATAACTTTCTTCTCGAGCTTAAAGTGGATGTACGGGCCTTTTTTAAGCGATCTGCTCATGTTCAGCTATATTATATGTTATTTCTTCCTTCTTTCTATGATGTACTTGTTGCTGCTCTTCTTCTTGGAGCGGGTTTTGTAACCCTTTGCAGGAATACCCTTGCGTGAACGGGGATGACCTCCCGAAGCCCTTCCTTCTCCACCACCCATGGGGTGATCAACCGGGTTCATAACAACACCACGTACTCTCGGACGACGTCCCAGCCAGCGGCTTCTTCCTGCCTTACCTGAAGATTCCAGGTTATGATCAGTGTTGGAAACCATGCCAATGGTAGCTTTACAAGCCTGAAGGATCATGCGGGTCTCACCTGAGGGCATCTTGATGATGGCAAACTTGCCGTCACGTGACATCAGCTGGGCATATGTACCGGCACCTCTCACGAGTTTAGCACCCTGTCCCGGACGAAGCTCCACATTATGAATGATCGTTCCAAAAGGAATCTCGCTCATATAAAGGGTATTTCCGATTTCAGGGGCAACACCTTTTCCGGATACAATCGTCTGACCGACTTTCAATCCATGAGGAGCGATGATATATCTTTTCTCACCATCATTGTAAACAACCAGCGCAATACGGGCTGTACGGTTCGGATCATACTCTATCGTCTTCACGATCGCGGGAATGGTTTCCTTGTCGCGCTTGAAATCGACGATCCGGTACATCTGTTTATGTCCGCCACCGACATAACGCATGGTCATTTTACCTTCATTGTTTCTTCCTCCGGATTTCCTTTTAGGAGCTAAAAGGCTTTTTTCAGGCGTATCGCAGGTAATGTCATCGTACGCGCTGATCAGTTTAAAACGCTGACCTGGAGTTGTTGGGTTATATTTCTTGAGCGCCATTTATTTAAATATTGCTGTAAAAATCAATTGTTTCACCTTTTGCCAATGTAATGATGGCTTTTTTGTATGACTGGGATTTTCCGCTGATGAATCCGCTCTTGGTATACTTGGTCTTTGCCTTACCCGGAACCACCATGGTATTGATCTCAGCTACTTCCACACCGTAGATATCTTTGATAGCCTTCCGGATCTGGAGCTTGTTCGCCCGCTTGTCCACCAGGAAACCATACCGGTTGAGCTTCTCGCCCATCTGGGTCATCTTTTCGGTTATAACCGGTTTTATAATAATACTCATTGTATCGCTTTTTGTCTTATTCAACAATTAGTTCTTGTGAATCTTCTCGATTTCCCTGATTGAACTTTCAAGGATTAAAAGCCGGTTGGCATCAAGGATTTCATAAGTGTTAAGTTCACTCACGTTGATCACCTTTACTTTTTTCAGGTTTCTGGCTGAAAGAATGACATTGGCATCGGATGAAGGGGTAACAACCAGTGTTTTCATTCCCCCAATCTGTAAACCTTTCAGCATTTCAACGATCTGCTTTGTTTTTGGAGCTTCAAAATTCACGTCTTCAAGAACAACGATGCTGTTTTCCTGTGCCTTATAGGTGAGGGCAGATTTACGGGCAAGTTTCTTCAATTTCTTATTGAGTTTGAAACTATAATCCCTGGGATGAGGTCCGAAAACTCTTGCACCGCCTTTAAATAACGGGCTCTTGATGCTACCCGCGCGGGCTCCGCCTGTACCCTTCTGCTTCTTCAGCTTCTTGGTACTACCGGTGAGATCCGATTTCTCTTTAGAAGAATGGGTTCCCTGGCGCTGGTTGGCCATGTACTGCTTTACATCCAGGTATATGGCATGGTCGTTCGGCTCAATCCCGTAGATCGCATCATCCAGCGTGACCTTACGGTCGGTCTGTGCACCTTTTGTGTTGTAAACTACTACTTCCATCTCTCTATAATTACATATGATCCATTGTGTCCTGGTACTGCACCTTTAACGAGGACCAGATTCTTCTCTAAAATGATCTTCAGGATCTGAAGATTGATAACCTTTACACGGTTTCCACCCATGCGGCCGGCCATGCGTAATCCGGGGAATACCCTGGAAGGCCATGAGGATGCACCTACTGATCCGGGAGCTCTCAGCCTGTTGTGCTGTCCGTGAGTTGCTTCTCCTACACCACCAAAATGATGACGTTTAACAACCCCCTGGAAACCCTTGCCTTTGGAAACACCTACCACGTCAATATATTCACCTTCGGTAAAAATATCAACCCTGAGGATATCACCGAACTGCTTCTGGTGTCCTGGCTCAAAACGGGTGAACTCGGTCACAACTTTTTTCGGGGTGATACCAGCCTTGGCAAAATGTCCCATCAAAGCCTTGGTAGTATGCTTTTCCTTCTTATCCTCGAACGCGAGCTGAATCGCCTCATATCCCTCTTTTTCCTTTAATCTGACTTGGGTAACTACGCAGGGACCCGCTTCAATGACCGTGCAGGGAACATTCTTCCCGTTTGCATCAAAGATGCTGGTCATCCCAATCTTTTTTCCTATTAATCCAGACATTTCTATTAATTTTTCTGTTCAAAAAATGAGTACCGGTCAAACCTTGATTTCTACTTCTACACCACTGGGAAGTTCAAGCTTCATCAGCGCATCAATGGTTTTAGAAGTAGTGCTGTAAATATCCAGCAAACGCTTGTAAGAACACAACTGGAACTGCTCCCTTGATTTCTTGTTGACGAAGGTAGAT
>JBLNAN010000230.1:0-4899 GCA_050259355.1 Syntrophothermus sp.
GTGTAGGCGCCTCCCGGGTAAGAGACCTTTTCCGTCAGGCAAAAGAAAAAGCACCCTGTATTATTTTCATCGATGAAATTGACGCCATTGGCCGTGCCCGCGGAAGAAACGCCATCACCGGGGCTAACGACGAAAGAGAAAACACCCTCAACCAGTTGCTCACCGAAATGGATGGTTTTGCCACAAACGCCGGTGTTATCATCCTTGCGGCCACCAACCGGGCTGACATTCTTGACCGCGCTTTGATGCGTGCAGGTCGTTTTGACAGGCAGATCCATGTTGAACTGCCGGATCTGGAAGAAAGAAAGGCGATTTTCAATGTGCATCTGAAACCACTGAAACTGGATAAAAATCTGAATATCGATTTTCTTGCCAAGCAAACACCGGGCTTCTCGGGTGCAGATATTGCCAATGTTTGTAATGAATCAGCACTCATTGCCGCACGGAGGAACAAGACCGAGATCGGCCGGCAGGATTTCATGGATGCTATTGACAGGATCATTGGTGGTCTGGAGAAAAGGAACAAGATTATCTCTCCGCACGAAAAGAAGGTTATTGCCTTCCACGAGGCAGGTCATGCTTCCGTGAGCTGGTTGCTTGAATATGCCCACCCGCTGGTAAAGGTTACGATTGTCCCCAGGGGAAAAGCGCTGGGCGCCGCGTGGTACTTGCCTGAAGAGCGACAGATCACCACTTTTGACCAGATGTATGACGAGATCACTTCGGCTCTGGGCGGCAGGGCATCAGAAGAAGTGAATTTTGGCAAAGTCTCGACTGGTGCGCTCAACGACTTGGAAAAAGTCACCAAGCAGGCGTATGCCATGGTGGCCTATTTTGGCCTGAATAACGAAATCGGCAACATCAGTTTTTATGATTCTTCCGGTCAAACGGAATATTCCTTCCAGAAACCATTCAGTGAGAAGACGGCGCAAACCATTGACCAGGAAATCAGCAAACTGGTGGAATCAGCCTATCAGCGGGCAAAAAAGATTCTGACGGAAAACAAAGATAAAGTAGAAAAACTGGCTACAACGCTGTTGGAAAAAGAAGTGATCTTCCGGGAGGACCTTGAAGAAATCTTTGGAAAAAGACCCTTTGAAACCGAGCCGGAAAAGGCAGTTCTTGCAGAGAATATAGCCCCTGCAACTTCTGCAGACACCAAAACTGAAGGTGAACCTGAAAAATAAAATCCTGCAATGGAAGATAGTACCTCCAAGGAAAAGCTCCTGAAAAATGTCAGGGATGCCCTGATTCTGAGTGAAAAGACCGAGCCTCCCTACCCGCTGATCGACAAAGATGGAGCGGTATTTCAGCCTTTGACGGAACCCCTGGATGTTTCCTTCGCGGAAGCGCTCATCAAGGTGGCAGGGAAATTCTTCTATTGCGAAAATGAGGATGATTTCCTTACCAATCTGCAGTCGTTCATCCTTGAAAAAGACTGGCCCCTGCTTTTTTGTTATGATCCGGTGTTGCAGGGATTATTGCACCAGGCAGGCATTCCCTACGAATCGGATATAGAAAAGATACCTGAGGCAAAACTGGGTATTACCCGCTGTGAAACCCTGGTTGCCCGTTTAGGCACAATCGTGGTATCTTCAAGAGTTTCACCAGGTAGGAAAATGACGGTTTATCCCGAAATCCATATCGTTCTGGCATATTCCTCGCAACTGGTGCCGGATCTGAAGGATGCCATCAGTTTTATCAGGGACAAGTATAAGGAAGATTTCCCATCGATGATCTCGCTGATCACCGGGCCCAGTCGTACCGCGGATATTGAAAAAACACTGGTGATGGGAGCTCACGGTCCGCGTGAATTGTATGTTTTTTTGATTGACGACAATAATATCTGATAAGCTTTCAGGCTTATTTTCATCAAATTCAAGGTATGAACAATTTCTGGATGAGGACCATTACAGGGTTCTCCATGGTTTTCCTGATTATCTTCCTGATGTATCTCCGGCCAATGGCATTCGCGGCACTTTTTCTGGTGATCACCATTCTCGGGCTTCTTGAATTTTATTCCCTTACTACATCCGAAACCGTGAAACCACAGAAATGGATGGGAGTCATCTGCGGGGTGATCTTATACCTGGTTTACAGCCTGGCGCTCCTGACCGACCGTCTGGAAAACAATATCACCGGTTTTTTAATGCTTCCGCTGGTGCTGTTTTTCCTCATGTTCGTATCCGAGATCTTCAGGAAGCATCCTAATCCCATTGGTAATCTGGCATACACGATTTTTGGGATTCTGTATATCGCGCTTCCTTTCTCTTTGCTGATGATCATGGCGAAACTGGACAATAACCGGGATCTTTTTGGTTTTCCCTCTTATCTCTTCGGATATTTTCTCCTGACCTGGACTTATGATACAGGAGCCTATCTCGCGGGCATCTCTTTTGGAAAACATAAATTCTTTGAGCGGATTTCTCCTAAAAAAACCTGGGAAGGCACTATCGGCGGGATCGTGAAAGCAGCAGCACTCACTTATTTCCTGATCATTCTGGTACCGGGTATCAATCCCAGGCACTGGATCGTGCTGGCTTTCATTGTTGTAGTCTTTGGCACCCTTGGCGATCTGGCAGAATCGTTGTTCAAGCGGAGCCTTGCCGTAAAGGATTCAGGGAAACTCCTTCCGGGACATGGTGGAATTTTAGATCGTTTCGATACGGTGTTACTTTCCGCACCTTTTGTATTTTTGTACTTCATTTTCTTCATAAGGATCTTTGCATGAAAATTCACAGGGAAGGTTACAAAACCATATTCATTGTATTTCTGTTTGTTGCAGTCGTCTTTCTGACTTATAATCACATCTGGCCCGAACAAAGCTGGTATCATCTCGTACTTTATATCGTGGGTATATGGTTTTTTCTTCAGATAGTTTGGTTCTTCCGTTCCCCGGAAAGACCCCTTATTGGAGGTGAGGGACTGGTGATGAGTCCGTGCGATGGAAAAGTGGTGGTGATTGAAAAAATTATTGAGCCCGAATATTTCAAAGACGAAAGAATCCAGATTTCCATCTTCATGTCGGCCCGGAATGTTCATATCAACTGGTTCCCGGTTTCAGGAATGATCAAGTATTTCTTTTATCACCCGGGACTGCACATGGTGGCTTTCAATCCGAAATCTTCTCTTGAAAACGAACGCTCTACCACGGTAATTGAAACCGAAAATGGCACCCAGATACTGATCCGTCAGATCGCCGGGGCCGTGGCACGTCGCATCAAGACTTATCCTAAAGTAGGCTCCCCTGAGATCCAGGGTGATGAACTGGGATTTATAAAGTTTGGTTCCCGGGTAGACCTGATCCTTCCGCTTGATGCAAAAATTGATGTTACGCTGAAGCAGATGGTTGTTGGGAAGCAAACGGTTATCGCGAGATTGAAGTAGGTCGCGGTTTTTTCATTCCACGGCTTTCCTCAGAAACTCCTGAAATCCTTTCATCGCTTCAAATCCTGAAATGGTTTTTTTGAGGAAATCAGCAGCAACGATATCATTATCGTTTAACTTCATGGTGAGGATGAAATGCTTGTTCTTTAGATAATCAATCCCTGCAAAATCTTTTGGATAGCCTTTTGGAGGGAGTTTGCCTTTATCAAACTCGTCCAGTCCCCCGAACAACTTTTTAGCCTTTTTTTCTTCGAGAATATTGCTGAATTCTTCCAGATTGTAAAAAATTTCCTGTCGGATCTTCTTCAGCGTATCCGGATCGGGCATATAAACGCCACCTGCAATAAAGGATTCTCCGGGCTGAATATGAAGGTAATACCCCGGACCACTGTGTTTACGGCCGCCTTTGGACATCCAGGCGCCGAAATTGGTCTTGTAAGGCGATTTATCATTGGAGAATCTTACATCCCTGAAAATCCTGAACATGCAGTCTTTGGCAACCAGGTATTTAACAGAATCATCAAACTTGCTGATCCCCGCTATCAGATGGTTTACCGTGACTTCGAATTCATTTTTTGCTTCCTCGTACCGCTGCTTGTTTTTCTGAAACCATTCACGGTCATTATGCAGTTGCAGATCAGAAAGAAAAGATAAAACTGATGAGTTCATATGAAATATTTTGACAGGTGAAATTAAAAATTTTCCTGCAAACTCCAGTGTGAATCGCAAACTATCCCAGATCAGCCAGGGCAAAGGTCTCGTTCATCCGCACACCTTTCTCCGTCTTCGTCACCGTGCAGCATTCGTGATACAGATCGTGTTCAAAAAACAGCACGTAATCCTTTTCGGCAGCTTCTTCAAGCAGCATCTCCTTTTCCTGCATCGTGATCAGTGGCCGGGTATCATAACTCATAACATAGGGCAATGGAATATGTGCCGTGGAAGGCAGAAGATCCGCCATATACACGATCATTCTGCCTTTGTACCTGATGAATGGCAGCACTTGCCCGTCGGTATGCCCGTGAAACAGCCGGACCTCCACGCCGGGGAGAAGTTCTTCATTGCCATAAATCAGGTTGAGTTGCCCGCTGTCCATGAGTGGCAGGATGTTTTCCTTCAGAAAAGAAGCCTTTTCTCTGTTATTGGGATGCGTTGCCCAAGCCCACTGCTGCTGACTGGTATGATAGGTGGCATTTTTGAAGGTGGGATAATACACGTTTTTTTCAGGATCATGACGAATGGCATCCCCGCAATGATCAAAATGAAGATGAGTAAGAATGACATCCGTGATATCGTCGGTGGTATATCCTGCCTTTGCCAGTGAGTCATCAAGACTGGCATCTCCATTCAGGTAATAGTTGGCAAAGAATTTATCACTTTGCTTCCTGCCGATCCCCGTATCGATCAATATCCTGCGGTCATCGGTCACGATCAGCAGGCAGCGCATGATCCAGTTGCAAAGATTATTTTCGTCAGCCGGGTACAACTTGCTCCAGATCACCTTGGGCACCA
>JBLNAN010000231.1:0-5425 GCA_050259355.1 Syntrophothermus sp.
ACCTGTTCGCCCCCGCGTTATTGCTGTTAAAATCAAAATTGGTGACCGGCTGATCACGTATGATTTCTCTTCATTTGAAATCAAGCGTTTCAAGCAGAAACTCCAGGTCGTTTATCATGAATCCAATGTTTTTCCTGAAGAATCCATTACACACCAGTTATGGCTGAAAGAGAATTTTCTGGACAAGCAGATCGTAGATATCAATGGCAGAAAACTCGTACGGGTCAATGATATACGAATGGTGATGATACCTTCGGGAACCTATGCGCTTGCCGTGGATGTGGGGGTAGAAGGTTTATTCCGCCGGCTGGGTATCTATAAGCCAATACAGAAAATGCTGGAACCGCTACGCATTGCCGTTCCGGGAAAGATGATCCTCTGGGATGACATCGAGGCGGTTGACTTCAACAAATCCAGCATCACCATTTCCACCGCTTCTTCCCGTCTGCACACGCTTCATCCTTCGGATATTGCCGATATCATTGAAGATCTCGACAAGGCCACGCGTACCTCTTTCTTCGCCTCGCTGGATGAAGAAAAGGCTGCCGATGTTCTCGAGGAACTTGAACCCGAAGCACAGATTGATATCGTGGAAAGCCTTCCCATCGAGAAGGTGGCCGACGTGCTGGAAAAGATGCCGGCCGACGAGGTAGCCGACCTTCTCGACGTGATAGAGGAAGACCGGGCAAGACAATTGCTGAACGAAATGGAGCGCGAATCCTCTGAAGAGGTAAGAGAATTGCTCGAATATCCCGACAAGGAAGTAGGTTCCATCATGAGTACCGATTTCTATACTTTTCCCGAAACCATGACGGTGGGAGAAGTGATCAGCCAGATACGCGTGCTACAGCCTGAGCCTTCCGATATCTATTCAGTTTTTGTTGTTGATAAATCGGAAAGGCTGCTGGCCAACATTTCATTGATGGAACTGATCATCGCCGATCCGTCGAAGTTTCTTCACGAGATCATGGACCCTCACCCGGTTTCCGTTTTCGATGAAGACAAAGTAGACATCCTGGCGGAGATCCTGTCGAAATACAGCCTGCTGTCTGTCCCGGTGATCAATAAAAGCCGTCAGATGGAAGGCGTTGTTGTGGTGGAAGATATTGTTGAGGACCTGCTGAACCGCAGAAAAACAACCTGACGTCATGTCTGAGATGAAGCGAAGATCAACCTGGAAGAAGTTACTGATCTTCCTGGCGATCCTGGGCCCCGGAATCATAACCGGCAGCGTGGATAACGATGCAGGTGGGATCACCACGTATTCGGTAGCGGGAGCAGTTTTCGGTTTCAATATGATCTGGGCATTGATCCCTTCTTTCATCGTCCTTTTCGTTGTCCAGGAAATGAATGCCCGGATGGGTATCGTCACCGGCAAGGGACTGGCCGACCTGATCCGGGAAAATGCCGGTGTTAAAGTGACCTTTTTTATTTTCATCGGCCTTTTGGTGGCAGACATCGGGAACACCACCACCGAATTCGCGGGGGTGGCCGGAAGTCTTGAAATATTTCATGTTTCAAAATACATTTCTGTTCCGGTGGTTGCTATCCTGATCTGGTTACTGGTGGTAAAAGCCAATTACCATTTCGCCGAGAAAATCTTTCTGGTTTTCAGCTTCGCCCTCCTGATCTATGTTTTTTCTGCCATCCAGAGTCATCCCGACTGGGGTCAGATAGGCCATGCCATCATCCATCCTGATTTTAAACTGAATTCTTCATCTCTTCAGATGATCATCGGTATCGTGGGAACCACCATTGCCCCATGGATGCAGTTTTACATGCAATCGTCGGTGATCGAGAAAAGGCTTCATCTCAAGGATTACAAGTACACGATGATGGACATTCTCGTGGGATGTATCGCGACGGTGGTGGTGGCTTTCTTTATCATGGTTGCCTGTGGATCGACGCTGCATCCAAGATCTATTACCATTAATGAAGCACGGGATGCTGCAGTAGCGCTTGAACCCATTGCCGGCACACTTTCAGAAGAGATCTTTGCCTTCGGCTTATTCATAGCATCCATATTTTCAGCTATCATCCTGCCGGTTGCAACGGCCTTCTATGTTTGCGAGGCTTTTGGGTTCGAAGCGGGGATAGATAAGAAATGGCATGAAGCTCCCCAGTTTTATATCCTTTACACGGGCATCCTGGTCGTTGGCGTGCTGATCATCCTTATTCCGGGCGCACCCCTTGTTCCCATCACCCTGTGGACCCAGATCATCAACGGTATTCTGCTGCCGGTCGTGCTGGTGTGCATGATCATTCTGGTCAACAAGAAGAAGATAATGGGAGAATATGTCAATTCCCGGGCAAAAAACATTATTGGTTGGGGAACAGTAGGAATCCTGGTCCTTCTTTCGGCTATGCTTATCCTCTGGCCGCTGCTCAGGCCGCTGATTTCCGTGTTTACTTAAAATTTTTTTCAAAAAAACATATCACCTTTCCGGAATAAACCGATTAAGCTTAAATATTGACCCGAAAGGGCATATTTTAATTAAATTTGTTCACGGAATTATTCATTTCAAAAAAAGAAAAAAATGGCAAACGGAATTAACAAGGTTATCCTGGTGGGCAACCTGGGCAAGGATCCGGAAATTCACAAGCTTGAAAGTGGTGTTAAAAAAGCATCATTCTCACTGGCTACCACTGAGATTTTCCGAAACAAGGACGGTGAAAAGACAGAGCACACCGAATGGCACAATGTTGTTTTGTGGAGAGGTTTGGCCGAAGTGGCCGAGAATTTCCTGAAAAAGGGAAATACGATCTACCTGGAAGGTCGTATCAGACGCCGCGAATACGAAGACAAGGAAGCCCAGAAGAAATTCATTTATGAAATCCTGGGTGACAACATGGTTATGCTTGGCGGTCCGAAACGCGACGGTACAGACAATGGCGCTTCTTCAATGGAAGACTCTGTTTCTCAGCCGGTCAATGCCCCGGATGATGATCTTCCTTTCTGACATGAAAGTAAAATTCAAGTTGTTTGGTGAAACCGGGGGACTGAAGCCAGCTTCTTTTCCCCGGCTTTTGCTGAAAAGTTTACTATTTATCATTTTCATTATATGTATCAGTTCCTGTGGATCCAACTATATTCCAAAACCCCGCGGGTATTACAGGATTGACTTCCCGGAAAAAAATTACCAGCGTTTCGAGTCAGGTTTTCCCTATTCTTTTGAATATCCCGTCTATGCCAGGATTGTTCCCGACAGTTCCAAAATGGCAGAACCATACTGGATAAATATAGTGTTTCCCGATTTCAAGGCACAGCTTCATCTCAGCTACAAGCCGGTGAAGAATAATCTTGCCACTTATCTCAATGATGCACATACTCTTGTAAACAAGCACATTCAGAAAGCCAATGCCATCAGCCAGCAGGAATTTGCCAATCCTGCTCAAAAAGTTTATGGACTGGTCTACGAGATCAGCGGATCAGATGCGGCATCTGTATACCAGTTCTACGCGACCGACAGTACCCGGAATTTTGTCAGGGGCGCTTTGTATTTTGATCTGGTACCCAATAATGATTCCCTGCGACCGGTCATTGATTTCCTGAAAAAAGATATTGAACACCTGATCAATACTTTCGAGTGGAAGAACACAAAGAAATTGTAAATTTGTAGCTGATTCATAATCAGGCTACCTCATGAAATCCATTCTTTTATCCGCGCTTTTTTTTCTCTCTTTGGTTTCTTCTTTTTCACAGAAATACTCGGAAGTGAAGATCCATACCAGCCGTGAAGGACTGGCAACGCTGGGTAGAATGGGTATTCCGGTGGATGAAGGATATTTTGATAAATCCACTTTTCAAACCGTAATTCCGGCAGAACTTCTGGAGCAGATCAGAAAAGCGGGGTTCATCATTGATGTGATCCATGAAGATTATCCGGATTTCATCAGCAAACGGAACCGGGATGCCGCGAGGGAGATTGAGATGATCAATGCCGGAATCAGAAGCCGATCAGTGAATGTAAGCAATTACCCTGTCCCCGTTCATTTTGAACTGGGCACCATGGGCGGTTATTACACGCTCCAGGAGGTGATGAATGAGCTTGACAGTATGCACGCGCTGTATCCGTCGCTGGTGACGCAGAAAGCTGTTTGTACTTCCACGCCGACGCACCTGGGACGGAACCTGTACTATGTGCGGATCACGAACCTGAACAACACCCAGGCAAAGCCGAAGGTGCTTTACAATGCGCTTACCCATGCAAGGGAACCCATGGGCATGCAGCAGCTGATGTTTTACATGTGGTACCTGCTCGAAAATTATTCCTCCAGCAACGAGGTGAAGTACCTTTTGGATAATCTTGATCTTTATTTTATCCCGGTAGTCAATCCGGATGGTTATGAATACAATCATTCCACCAACCCCAATGGTGGCGGCGGATGGCGAAAGAACCGCCGCGACAATGGCGGAAGTTACGGGGTTGACCTCAACCGCAATTTCGGATACTTCTGGGGTTTTGATGATACGGGATCCTCACCGGTCCCCTCCGAAGATAATTACCGCGGACCATCCGCATTCTCAGAACCCGAAACCCAGACGGTAAGGGATTTCTGTATCGCCAACCACATGGTCATCTCCATGAATTACCACACTTTCAGCAATCTTTTCCTGTTCCCGTGGTGCTATACCACCAAATATACTACCGACAGCCTGCTGGATGTACGGTATGCGGAAATCATGACCCGGCAGAACCGCTATGTTACGGGTCTTCCGGGTGAGGTGCTGTACAACACGAATGGCGACGTGAATGACTGGCTGTACGGGGATGTGAATATGAAACCGAAGGTTATCAGCTTCACAGCGGAAATCGGTTCCAGTCTTGACGGCTTTTGGCCGAACGTCAGTCGTATCCTCCCGCTGTGCCAGGAGAACATGTACCAGAACCTGATGATTGCACACATGGGATACCGGTATGCTGAAGCAAAAGATGCCTCCGACGCGATCGTCGGGGAAAAGCAGGGATATTTTTCCTTTGACTTCACCCGCTACGGCATGGAACCCGGCGGTACGTATACTATTTCCCTGCAACCCCTGGATTCTTCCCAGTTTGTTTCAGTTGGCGATCCGGTGGTCATTTCAGATCCAGCCAAACTGATCCCGCTAACGGATTCCATAGCATATACCCTTGCCCCCGGTATCACGGCAGGAACACAATTCAGGTATATCATCCGCTGCGATAATGGCCAATTTACCTTCACCGACACCGTCAGCAAGTGGTATGGCAAGGAGATGGTGGTTTTTTCCGACAGTTGCAATGGCATGCAATACTGGTCGGGTAATCCCTGGTCAGCAACACCGTTCATTTATCATTCCGGCCCGGCTGCCATCACCGATTCGCCATCAGGGCCGTATCCCAATAATACCAACAGCATGGTCGCCACCCGGGAGTCCATTGACCTGAGGGATTCACCCGTGGCA
>JBLNAN010000232.1:0-3963 GCA_050259355.1 Syntrophothermus sp.
GGTAATCCTGGTAGAACATGAAGGCTGATGTCCGCGCATTCCTTCCACCTCTACCACGCAAACAAAACAGGAGGAAAATGGCTCCAGCCGGTCGTCATGGCATAGCGTCGGGATCTTCACACCATGTCTTTCAGCCAGTTGAAGGATGGTCTCACCCGGAATTCCTTTAACGATATCTCCGTTTAATACTACATTAAGAAAATTATCGGTCATTGCAGCTAGTTTTTCAGGATAAGATAATGGATGAGAATTTACATTTTGAGAAGCAGACACCGCATTTGGTGCAAATTTCCTGGTCGATGACGTGTGCCAGCTTGCGTTCACCTGTTATGGCCTGTACCGGACAATTTTTGAGGCAAACCATACAACCTGTGCATTTTTCAGCATCCACGGTATAGGTCAGCAAGGGACGGCAGGCTTTTGCCGGACACTTCTTGTGGCTGATGTGAGCTTCATATTCATCGCGAAAATAGCGGATGGTTGTAAGCACGGGATTTGGCGCGGTTTGTCCCAGGCCACAAAGGGAATTCTCTTTGATCTGAAAGGCAAGTTCTTCCAGCTTTTCAATGTCACCTTCTTCCCCTTTGCCCTCGGTGATCCGTTCAAGGATCTCCAGCATCCGCATGGTTCCCATCCGGCAGAAAGTACATTTCCCGCAGGATTCTTTCCGGGTAAAATCCAGAAAGAAACGGGCCACATCAACCATACAGGTGGATTCATCCATCACCACCATTCCCCCGGATCCCATGATGGCGCCCGTGGCGTTTACCGAATCATAATCCACTATGGTTCCGGCAAGGTATTCAGGGATACAACCTCCCGAGGGGCCCCCCATCTGAACGGCTTTGAATTTCTTGCCCTCTTTAATCCCGCCACCAAGTTTGAATATTACATCATGGATGGTCATTCCCATCGGTACTTCAACAAGTCCCGAATTCCTGATCTTCCCGGCCAGGGCAAAAACCTTGGTACCTTTACTTTTAGCCGTTCCGTAAGCAGCATACGCTTCAGCGCCTTTCAAAATGATCCACGGGATATTGGCATAGGTTTCGACATTATTGATATTGGTAGGTTTTTTCCACAGGCCTGAAGCAGCGGGAAATGGCGGACGTTTCCTTGGCATCCCGCGTTCTCCTTCCACGGAGGCGATCAGCGCGGTTTCCTCACCGCAAACAAATGCACCGGCTCCTTCTTTGATATAAAGGTCAAAATCAAATCCATCTATACCAAGAATATTTTTACCCAGGTATCCCCTTGACTGTGCCTGTCCAATGGCGATATTCAGTCGCTTGATGGCCAGCGGATATTCCGCCCTGCAATAGATGACACCATGATTGGCGCCTATGGCATACGCGGCGATGATCATTCCTTCAAGTACCGAATGCGGATCTCCTTCCAGAACCGAACGGTCCATAAAGGCCCCGGGATCACCTTCATCAGCATTGCAGATTACATATTTCTCATCACCCTTGCTGGCATTGGCAAACTTCCATTTCATACCGGTTGGAAATCCGCCACCACCGCGGCCCCTGATGCCTGAATCCAGCACGGTCTGGATCACGGCTTCCCTGGTGATTTTTTCTTTCGCGATTTTTTCAATAGCCTTGTATCCCTCGCGTGCCTCGTATTCCTGTATGGATTCGGGATCCATGTAGCCACAATTTCTCAGAACGATCTTCACCTGTTCGTTCAGGAAATTGCTCTCAGCGGCATCCACCAATGAGCTGTGCACAAGATATTCGTTAACCGGAAAGCCATTTTCCACGTGCTTTTCAATAACCTCTCCTATTTTTTTCACCGACATGTCCCCGTACAGCCATGTCCCGGTGGCATCTTTTACCTCCACCAGTGGCTCCCTGTAACACATCCCGATACAACTGGTTTTTTTCAGTTCAAAATCGAGATTGGATGTTTCTTTTATCTTCCGGATTTCTTCATAGGTCTTGCCGGCCCCCGCGGCGATACCGCAACTGCCCAGCCCAACTGTAACAATAGTTTTCAGCATATCTTTAAAATAATTTCATTTGAATGCAAAGAATGTGGATTTCAGTTCTGCTCGGTCATCCTGATGGTCTTGATGATCTTTATCGACTCGTTGCCGGTCAGCTTCCCATAGGTCTGGTCGCCGATCATCATCACCGGTGCGAGCGAACAACAACCAAGACAAGCGACGGATTCAAGGGTGAAAAGCCTGTCCTCCGTGGTTTCCCCGTCTTTTACTTCGAGCAGCTCTTCCAGGGCCTCGGTCACTTCACGGGCATTCTGGACATGACAGGCGGTTCCGTGACAAACCTTGATGATATGTTTGCCCACAGGATTCATTCTGAACTGGGCATAAAAGGTGGCTACACCATATATTTCGCTAAGTGCCAGACCGGTATCCCTGGAAATTTTTTCAAGAACAGGAGCGGGAAGAAAACCATAAATCTCCTGTGCGCCCTGCAAAAGCGGAATCATGTTCCCCTTTTTCCCCTTGAATTTCCTGATAAGTCCGTCCACAAGGCCAAGATCGGCGTCAGGCAGTTGTTTTTTTTGGTTGTGAAGAATTCTCGAGATGCGCATACTTTATGCTTTATAAGTGATGACTGAAATACGTTTTTTTCCGTCCATTTTAACCACCAGCGGATGATTAAAACGGGCAATCATGAAATAGTCAGTTTTTCTTAGATCAGCTTGCTGTTTCAGGATATCATACCGGATGTAACTGGCCGTCATTTCCGGCTGTACGCAAAAGTAACCAACATTCATGGAAGTAACGTTATGAAAAAAGTGGGAACCTGAAGAAGCATCCAGCGGAAATCCTTCCAGACTGGTTTCCACGATCACTTTTGCATTTGAAATCTGGGGCCAGTTTACAGGTATCCCGATCCATTTGTCGCGTGTTCCCCATCTTCCGGGTCCGATCAGAATATATTTCTTATTCCGGCTCACCATTTCCGCGTTGATTCTTTCCATATCGGCAGCCATTTCTTCTGTTTTTGCCTTGTCAAATGTGTCCGGATCCACGAATACCACCTCGTCAATATCCTCGATAAGGCCGTTCCCCATTTCCTTTTCGCTATAAAGAAGGATCTCATTTTTATCGATCTTCTCCATATCCACGACATAATCCGTCGCATTACCGATAAGTGGCTTGATCTGCAGGAGATAAAAAGTGGCCCTGTTGAAGCTATCTTTATTCAGGTCAATGGCAAATTCAATTTCCACCGGTGAGCCCAGCGCTTCCTTTACCACATCAAGAACAACCTCGATGGTTTTGGAAAGCGGAATGTAATTGTATTTGAGGATATCGGCAAAATTGACTACCCGGGGACCCGGCTGGTTCAGCCCCGGACTGATCCTGTTGTTTTCCGTCAGATACACGGATGCACAATGTTTCAGTGTACCATGGCGTTCGGCATCATCAATATCCAGTTTTCTAAGGCCGGCATCCTCACCGTCCATCAGATTTACATCGTGCTTATTAAGATCCACGGCATAAAAATGAACCTGTGATCCCTTGTACTGATCTTTCGGTGTATTGATCTCAAGGTTGGGGTATAACGGTGAGAAACGGAATGCTTTTTCACCTTCCACCACGTAACGGCCGAGCCCCATCGCGCAAACCGCGAAACCTTCTTCGGGCTTCATATGACCGAAAGGATAATAATTGTATGACTGCGCCACACCGCTGATATGGGGATAAAATACATCTTCGTATTGATTTCCAACGACTTCCTGAATAACCACCGCCATCTTCTCCTGCTCAATCTTATAATTGATGGCCCCGATATACCCTTTGGCAGTCTTTGAGTAAACGGATGCATACACCAGCTTGATAGCAGTCATGAGCTGTTCGAGCCTGGTGGCCGGATCCGGGTGACTGTTCGGGATCAGGTACGTTTCGAAAATGCCGGCAAAAGGTTGATTGAGAGAATCTTCGAAGAGCCCGGATGATCGTATAGCCAGCGGGCGGGTGATGTA
>JBLNAN010000233.1:0-5197 GCA_050259355.1 Syntrophothermus sp.
AGTTTGATGGTCAGATTAGTGTAAGTGGCGTTCAGGGCGCCGTTCATGAATATCGAAACAGAAGTGATGTTACCTGCCGGAGCAGCGGAGGGCTGGTTGAAGTCGCCTGCCAGATAAATCAACTGTACGTCTTTACCCGCGGCGACATTGAAAGGAAAAGAATTAGAACCATTCCCAGAGCCCGTATAATTATAAAACTGGGGCTGGGAATTTGAAAAGAAAGGCAATCCCAAAAACAAAAGAATGACAGATAAAAAAGTAAATTTTTTTTTCATAGTTCCTGGTTTTGAAGGTGTGAGGTAAATATAATAAATATCAAATCATATTACATAATCGGGTGGAAAATTATAATAAATGAATTTGAATAAAGAATTTGTCGTGGTAATTCCGTAACGAAACCGAGAAGAAAATTTGTTATTCGGTCGGGAGGGTAAAATGTATACTGGTTCCTTCGTTCACACGGCTGATGATCCACAATTCACCGCCGAAAAGGTTAACAAGCTCCCGGCAAAGGAATAATCCAAAACCGGATCCTGGTTCCATGGCTGTTCCAAACGCGGGTTCCACCCTGCTCCCGGAAACGATCTTATTGATGGTTTCACTATTAATACCTGTCCCTTCATCACTGGTGATGAATTCGGTGGTTTTTGGATTATTCTTCACACTTACTTTTACTTCACCACCACTATTTGAAAATTTAATTCCATTGGTAATGGTGTTCCGAAGTATTGTCGTGACCAGAAATTCATCAGTTTTGCAATAAAAATCTAAAGGAATTGGATTAATTAATTTTATATTTTTCCGGACGGCAGCTGAGGCGAAAAGGTTAAAAATACGATTAACGATACTTCCTGGTGAAATCATCTCTGGCTGATATCTAAACAAATCCGATCTCAGTCTTGACCAATCCATCAGATTTTCAAGAAAAATCAGTGCTTGTTCGGCATCAAATATGATTTCATGGATATAACCTTGGAATTTCTGATCTTTATTATCCAGGATTTCATTCTGGAACATGTTAAAAAATACCAGGATGTTCGTCAGGGGGCCCTTCAGATCGTGACCAATGACCGATAAAAGCTTTTCTTTCAGGGAGATAATTTCCTTGAGTTTTTTATTAGCATTTTGCAGATTTAATTCAGTGTTTCTGATTTCGGTTATATCCGTCATGCTGATCAGGCATCCTCCGCTGGCACCATCATTTGATCCTTCCATGTAAACAATTTTTTCCGGATGATCATCAGTGTTGATCCTGATCTCACATTGTTGCGTAGCCTTTGATAAATAGATCTCACTCAGGAATTTGCTGAACCATTCAACCTGATCATTAGGCAAAAAAGTGAAAAAAGAACGTCCTACCAGGTGTTTTTTGGGAAAACCAAGCATTTGAGTTCCCATGAGGTTGACTTCCTTGATATTACCGGCATCATCCAGGGAGAAATAACCAACAGGAGCGAACCGATATAAATGCTGATACCGGGATGATAATTCTTCCTGTTTGGCAAGTGATTCATTAAGTTCTTCATTCTGAAGCTCAAGTTCAATTTGATGTATCTGCAGCTCATGAATCAGTTTTATGATATCTGCTTCTGAAAAATTCTGATAATTTTCAGGAACGATTGGGTTTAACTGATTTTCTGCAATCTTTCTGAGTCTGCTCTTCGTGTCTCTTTTCATAATCATGGTGATTTTTCACCGAATACCATCAAATAGATAAGGTCATTGTCTTTTTTTATTTTTTGCAGTGACCATTTGATTTTTTCAGGGTTGTGAGCAAATTTTATGTCAAGATTTATCGAATCCTCTTTCGAATCAATAAAAGCTTTAAACTTATCTCTTGTAAAACGTGATTGCTTATCTTCAATAAATGTATCATAAAAATCACATCCCTGAACTTCCTTTTTTCTGGTACCGAATAATCTTTCGGCTTCAGGATTAATTTGAGTGATTTTTCCGGAAGAATCCAGGTTAATGATAACAAAACGGGCATCGTTGAGCAGCGTATTATAAAGTAAAAGCGTTTCATTCAGATTATCTTCAACTCTCTTTCGATCCGTGATTTCAATATAGGTGATCACCAGCCCTTCAATTCGGTCTTCCATTGTACGATAGGGAAGGATCCTGATACTGAACCAGCGACCATCAATCGTGGGAACACTTTTTTCAATGAATATGAGTGATCTGAGCACTTCCCTGGCATCCTCAAGCATCCGGGGATAGATTAATTCAGTAACCTGATCCGTGAACAATCTCCCGATATCACTCGGGATCAGCTTAAAGATTTTGGTGGCAGGAATGGTATACTGACGTATCTTGAGATTACGGTCCAGAAACAGGGTAGCAATTTCGATACTATTCAGCAGGTTGGACATGTCATTGTTGACCCGGGCAAGATCATCAATTTTTTTCTGCAACTCGCTGTTCACTGTCTGAAGTTCCTCGTTCAAACTTTGCATTTCTTCCTTTGAAGTGGTTAGTTCTTCATTGGTTGACTGAAGTTCTTCATTGGTAGACTGAAGTTCTTCATTGGTAGATTTCAACTCTTCCTGCGAAGTCTGCATTTCTTCCCGGGTGCTTTGAAGTTCATCCCGCAAACGCATGATTTCTTCGCCTGATCCCGTCTCCGCCAAATTCTTTTTAGAAGGTTTTTTACCCTTGTTGGGTCGTGGCGGAAGTTCATTAAAAATGATCAGAATCTTTCCTTTCAATGCAATGGGTTTTTCAATTTTCTGGAGCGTTATATCCGCCGTTATTGAACCTCCGTCGGTTTCAATAAATATATTTGAAAGAAACACCTTCTCGTTACCCTGTGATACTTTCCGGATAGCGACAGGAAGTTCACTTCTGAGATTTTCCCTTGCCATCGAAAAAATATTCATATTTGCCTTCCCTGCAGCTGGGGTCAGAAATCGTCCGGTACTTCCCGATATGTAAATGATATCTCCGTCAGCGGTGACTAGAACACCAGGAGGTGCAAATTGCTGCATCAGTATCTGATCAGTGAGGTTTTGAATATTGTCGGGACCAATTATTGTCGGAATGGTTTTCATTTCACGAGGATATTTTGAAAAATCTATGGGCAACTTCATTAATTCTTCGTTTTTTAAAGGACCAATCAGCTGGTATATCCTGAGTTTTGAATCAAGCATGGTAAAGTTGTCAGGAACGAGCGTATTGGTTTCGGCAGTTCCTAGAACAAGAATTCCGCCGGGATTGAGGGAATAATGAAACATGGTAATAATTTTTCTCTGCAGATCTGATTCAAGATATATCAGCAGATTTCTGCAGGAAACAAAATCCAGTTTCGTAAAAGGCGGGTCACGGATAAGGTTGTGAGGCGCAAAAATAACCATCTCTCTTATCTCATTCGAAATCCGGTAGAGGTCATCTTGTTTTACAAAATATTTACTCAACCGGGCAATGGAAACATCCGCGGCAATATTGGCCGGAAACAGGCCTTTACGTGCCTTCTCGATGGCAGAAGAATCCAGATCTGTAGCAAAAATCTGAAAATTCAGGTGTTTTGTCGCTCCAAGAAGTTCCTGTGCCTCCTTGAAAACGATAGCCAGTGAATAGGCTTCTTCACCCGTAGAGCAACCAGCCACCCATGCTCTTACAATATGACCATGAGGCAGACGGTTATACAGATCAGGGATGAACTTTTTCTTAAGCCGGTCCCATACTGCAAAATCTCTGAAGAAACTGGTCACCCCGATCAGAAGCTCTTTAAAAAGTATATCCACCTCGGCATTGTTTTCCTGGAGAAACTTGACATAGCTTGCGATTTTTGAAATTTTATGAATCCCCATTCTGCGTTCAATCCTCCTGTAAAGCGTATTTTTCTTGTATCGTGAAAAGTCATTACCGGTTTGAATTCTCATCAGAATAATGATCTTTTCTAATATACTTGAAACCTTTCTTTTATCTGATTTAACGGGTAGAACGGGGGTATGTTTAAATATTTCAATCAGTTTCTCAGGGAGTTCATTGGCGGGTGCAATAACATCAGAAATAACCGTGTCGATGGCGTTTTTGGGCATACTGTCATATTTGGCAGATGCTGGATCTTGTACAAGAACAATTCCTCCCACTTCTTTAATGGCCCGAACCCCGATAGAGCCGTCAGATCCCATCCCTGACAATACTACTCCTACAGCGGCTTCCCGGAGATCATCCGCCAGCGATCTGAAGAAAAAATCGATGGGGAGGCGAATACCAGTAGTTAAAACCGGTTCAAACAGATGCAAGGTGCCATTCAAAATGGACATGTTGCGGTTGGGCGGAATTATGTAAACATTGTTCGGTCTTACTTTCATCCGGTCAGTCACCGTGTGAACCGCCATTTCCGTAATTCTCTGTAGCAACTCCTTTAGCATTCCTTTATGATCAGGTGCAAGATGCTGAATGACCACAAAGGCAATCCTGCAGTTTACCGGCATATTCATGAAGAATTGTTCCAGGGCTTCAAGTCCCCCGGCAGAAGCTCCAATACCAATTATCGGGAAAGATGAACTTTCTTCCGGAACTGTATCTGGATCAACTGGTTTGGGTTGACTGCCAACAATCAGCTTTTTTTTCATAACCTGATAATTCGAAAAGTCTTATTATTCTGCAATGTAGCAAATTAAATCCAATACACCATGTTTTCAGCATTTCCAGGCCTTTCTGGAAAGCCTCAAAGAATACACGAAGTTTTCTGCGAATTCCGCATGAAAATAAATGTTTTACCGCAGAGGTGCAGGGAGCGCAGAGATTCGTCACCCGTCACCCGTCACTCGTCACTCGTCACTTTTTTCTACCACGAAGATTCGAAGATCACGAAGTTTTCTGCGCATTAAGCGTGAAAATAAATGGTCTAACGGTCTAACGGTCTTACAAAACAAAAAGCCACTTGACAATTGCTTGTAAGTGGCTGATTTTGAGGTGACTCCGACAGGATTCAAACCTGTAACCTTCTGATCCGTAGTCAGATGCTCTATTCAGTTGAGCTACGGAGCCATTTTGGAGGTGCAAAAATAGTAAGTTTTTTTATGCTATCCAAAATTTCCTCCATTATCACCACCATTTCATTTTTTCTCCTGACCTTGAACCTTGAGCTTTGAACGTTGGGCGTTGAAAGTTCTTCAGTACTTTTTTTTACCTTTGAAAAAATTTTAAAAAATCAATACCAGACATGAAATTATTAGAAGGAAAAACA
>JBLNAN010000234.1:0-13082 GCA_050259355.1 Syntrophothermus sp.
AGATGTTCGACCGGTTTATCAGCAACAAAACCATCGGCAATACCTCCGACAGTTATCCGCAGACTTTCCTTACCCAGAACCTGCTTCTGTTCAATGGCGAGGTTCCCGTGGTCAATGGCGAATTTGAATTTTCTTTCGTGATGCCCGCCGCCACCCGTCCCGAATTCGCCAGGGGGAAACTGAGTCTTTATGCCCGAAACGGCGAAACGGATGCTTCGGGGTACAATAAAAATATCGTTACCGGTGGCCCCGATCCCCAGCAGATCCCTGATCAGAATGGTCCCGATATTCAGCTGTATATGGACAATTATTCCTTTGTCAATGGTGGAAATACCGCTGCCGATACAAAACTGATCGCGCAACTTCAGGATCCACAGGGGATCAACTACATCCATCTCGGCATCGGAAACGAGATCATTGCCCGGCTGGATGGGGAGAAGGAATCCATTATCCTGAATGATTTTTTCGTTCCGCAGGCAGGTCCCTACCAGGGCGGCACCATCGAATATCCTTTTGAAAATCTTTCGCCAGGCCGGCACCAGGTATTTTTCAGATGCAAGGACATGTTTAACAACGAATCACGGAAAGACATAACATTTTTTGTGAACGACCAGATTGTTCCTGTCCTGAATACCGTTTATAACCATCCCAATCCTTTTACCGATCATACCACCTTCAGTTTTACGACAGGAGAAGATTACGGGCAACTTGAAGTCAGGATAGTGGTCTACTCGGTTGAAGGCAAAAAAATAGCGACCCTTCAACAGGGTTTCAACGCGGGTATAGGCCAGAAACTGGATATCTTTTGGAATGGCCGTGATGATGAGGGAAGATTCCTGAAACAGGGCGTTTACCTTTACCAGATGACCGCAACCGCAACCGGTAAAGCTGACTTCCATGTGAACGGGAAACTGGTAAAAATGGATTGAATATGAAAAAATTCCTGCTTTTCCTGACAATTTTTACCGGGCTTTTTCTTCATGGAATGACTTCCAAACCTCATTCTGTTCTGAGCTCCGGCAAATGGTTCAAGGTGGGAGTCGTTCAAACAGGGTTACACAAGATCACCTACCAGGATTTCGTGGACATGGGTTTTGATCCGGCCGCTATCAACCCGGCCAACATCAGGGTATTCGGGAACGGTGGGAAAATGCTTCCCGAAAAAAATATAGATCCCAGGATAGATGATCTTCTCGAAAATTCCATAAAAGTGGTGGATGGCGGTGATGGAACGTTCGACGCCGGCGATTATGTGATCTTTTATGGCGAGGGATCGGTTACGTGGGTACTGAACCGCAGCAACAACCGCTTTTCCCATGTCAAAAATATTTATACTGATACCACCTTTTATTTTGTCACCGCCGGCACCGAACCCGGATTACGGATCAGGGACAGGGAGTCGATAATGACTACGCCTACCTATTTCTCGAATAAATTCGCGGATTACGATTATCATGAAGCCGATCTTTATAACATTATCAAAACGGGCAGGTCATGGTATGGAGAGCGTTTCACCACTTCCAATCCCGAGATGGTCTTCCCGTTTTATTTTCCCTTTATTGATTCTCTGACCAATCTGAAGATTTCCCTCGGCGTGCTGGGCTATACGGCGGATACTACCTCCTTCAGCATTTCCGTTAACACGTTCAGCGATTCTGTTACCATTCCGGCTGTCAATCTAAATGCTACTTTCCCCTCGGCAATCCCGGTTTCAAAGTCATTCTTTGTCACCAGTCCCAGGGCGCATTTCGATCTCAAATTGCATTTCAACAGTTCCATGGGCGATGACAAAGCCTGGCTGGATTATTTTGATCTGAATTTTACAAGAACGCTTTGCTGGCGCGGCGGTTCGCAGATGCCTTTCCGCGATCCCAGCTCCATCGGGAAAACCTGTACCGAATTCAGGTTGAAAAACACGAACCCCGCGGTTGAAATCTGGGAGGTTTCCACCAAAAACGACATCAGAAGGATCCAAACCATCAATACCGATACCACGGTCCGCTTCAGAATGACTTCTGATTCCCTGCGAGAATATATTGCTTTTGATTATTCAGGATTTTTTCCTGTTATTCTCAAAGGACCTGTGGCCAACCAGGATCTCCACGCGTATGATCCGAAAGCGCTGATCATCGTTACGCATTCGCTGTTTACACAGCAGGCCGGGCAACTGGCTGAATTTCACCAGTCGCAGGAATCCTCTCTTTCATCGGGAGTGGTTCAGCTGCAGGATATTTACAATGAGTTTTCCTCCGGTGCACAGGATGTTTCCGCCATCCGTGATTTTATTAAATCGGTTTATGACAAAAGTGGCGGGCAGAAACCCAAATACCTCCTGCTCTTGGGAGATGGTTCCTATGATCCGCTCAACCGGCTTAACGGCAACAATAACTATATACCCACTTTCCAGTCGAGGGAATCCCTCAACCAGTTGGCTTCCTTTGTTTGCGATGATTTTTACGGGCTGATGGGACCCGAAGAAGGAGAAAATGCCGATGGTACCATTGAAGTCTGTATCGGCCGGTTGCCGGTTTCAACAACGGAAGAGGCGGATATTATGGTAAACAAGATCATTCATTACTCCTTATCTACAGATACGACATTTGGAGAATGGAGGAACAGTCTCACTTTTCTGGCGGATGATGAAAACCAGAATCTTCACTTTAACCAGGCCGAACTTCTGACTTCCATGGTTCATGACCGTTTCCCGATCTTCAATATCAATAAAATATACAATGATGCTTACCAGATGATGCCTTCTCCTGAGGGAAACCGTCTGCCTCAGGTGAATGAAGCCATCGGAAAGGCACTGCAACAGGGCACCATGTTCGTAAATTATAATGGTCATGGAGGAGAAGCCGGACTGGCTGCCGAGCAGATCGTAACCATTCCCGATATACAGGGCTGGACCAACTACAACCGCCTGCCCGTTTGGGTTACCGCGACTTGTGAATTCAGCAGATTTGACAATCCGGAACGCATCACGGCGGGTGAGAATGTACTGCTGCAGCCCAATGGCGGCGGTATCGCGCTTTTTTCAACCACGCGTTTTTCCTTTCCCAGTACCAATTACCCGCTGGATTCTTGTTTCTTTGCGAATGTCCTTTCCGTCAATGGTTCAGAAAATCCCCGGATGGGTGACCTGATCAGGGTTTCAAAGAACGGGAACAAAAACAACAACTATATCAAAAATTTCGTGCTGCTCGGAGATCCTGCCCAGAAAATCTGTTATCCGCAATATAAAGTTGTGACCACTTCCGTGAATGATCAGACCACGGGTCCGTATACTGCCCAGGGCCTTTCAATGGTTGATCTGAAAGGAGAGATCACCGGCGGGGAGGGAAATCACATAAACGTTGATGGAAAAGTTATCATTACCGTGTATGATAAGCCTTTTACCAATTATACCATCGGAAATCATCCTCCCGACAGTTATCCTGCTCCCTTTCAGACACAACTGAATGTTTTATTCAAATCAGAATGCGCGGTGAAGGAAGGAAACTTCGAGATCCGCTTCGTGATTCCCAAAAATGTAACGCCGGTCCTGGGAAACGGAAAGATCAGCTATTATTTTTATAACGATACCCGTGACGGGAGCGGCTATGATTACGACCTGGTGGTTGGCGGTCAGGATCCTGGCGTTGATCCGGTAAATTCAGGACCTGATATCCAGATGTACATGGATGATCCTTCATTTGTAAACGGCGGGAATACACTTGAAAATACGATTTTATTTGCCAGAATCAGTGATAACGAGGGAATCAACACGTACAATCTCGGGCTGGGACGCGAAATTATAAGTGTGCTGGATGGCGACGAGACGCATCCCGTGATCTGCAATGATCTTTTCCGGTATGACAATTTCTCGTGGCAGAACGGGAGTCTGCAGATTTCTTTTTCCAACCTTAAGGATGGACTGCACACCCTGAAACTGAAAGCCTGGGACCTTTACGACAATTCTTCCGAAAAAACCATTTCATTCGTTGTCAATGGAATAAAGACCCGTTTAACCACCGCCTGTAACCCGAATCCTTTCTTTAATTATATCCAGAATGCCAGGTTTCTCATCACCCGGCCTGATCATTTTACCAGGGGGAATTTGACGATTCATATCTTCAACGAGTATGGATCACTGGTCAGCACCCTTGAAAAGCAATTCCAGGATGAGTTTCCAGATTACCTGGAAATACCGTGGGACGGAACCAGCAACGAAGGCGGTAAACTGAAGTCAGGAATGTATTTTTACCGGGTTATTTTCCACCAGGAGGGGGTCTATGACCAGGCAGTTTCCCAGAAGATACTGATCCTGAATTAATTTCTTCCTTTTTTTTCCTGAACAATATACAAAAAAAATATTCGTTAATTTTGCAGACCATTTTTTTGAAATTTATCGCTAACAAATAATCCGAATGCAGAAAAAAAACTTCCTCTACCTGATCCTGGGATTTGTTTTATCATCAACCAACCTCTTTTCTCAAACTGAAAATCCGATCACGACCGCGGTTCCTTTCCTTCAGATCGCACCTGACGCCAGGGGCGGAGGTATGGGTGACGTGGGCGTTTCCACTTCCCCGGATGCTTTTTCGCTCTACTGGAACCCGGCCAAGCTGGCCTTCAGTGAAAAGGATTTTGGTGTTGGATTAAGTTATGTACCCTGGTTAAGAGGATTGGTCAATGACATTGGCCTTACTACTGTTTCAGGATTTAAAAAATTCGGTGACAAACAGGCCGTGGGCATGTCTATCCGTTATTTCTCCATGGGAGAAGTTAATTACACGGATGAATATGGGGTTGATGCAGGTACCGCGAAGCCCAATGAATTTTCGATTGATGCTACCTATTCCAGGAAATTTTCGCAAAGCATCTCGGGAGCCGTTGCAGGTCGTTTTATCTATTCCAATTTAACACCCGGACTGCAGAGTAATGTTACTTCCACCAAGGCCGGCATTTCCGTTGCAGCAGATATAGCGCTGTATTATACCAAGGAACTCGGGATCAGCGGGCTGGCAGGTTCGTACATCAATGTAGGACTGGATATTTCCAATATCGGGGCAAAGATTTCTTATGGCTCTACCTCCAACATTAACGACTTCCTTCCCACCAATCTCCGGCTGGGACCCACGCTGACCCTGGATATTGATGAATTCAACCGGTTCAGCATTTCGGTGGATATCAATAAACTCCTGGTGCCGACACCCCCTATTTATCAGAAAGATTCCATGGGTTTGATCGTGTATGATCCTGCTACCAATAAGCCGATCATCGAAAAAGGGAAAGATGACAATGTTTCCCCGATCACCGGTATGTTCCAGTCATTTTATGATGCACCCAATGGTTTCAAGGAAGAAATGCAGGAAGTAATTCTTGCCGGTGCGGCTGAATACTGGTACAACAAGCTCTTTGCTATCCGGGCAGGTTACTTTTACGAAAACAAGTACAAGGGCAACCGGCAGTTTTTTACACTCGGTGCCGGTCTTCGCTACAATGTTTTCGGTCTTGATTTTTCATATCTGATCCCTGTTCAGCAGAACAACCCGCTGCAGAACACCATGCAGTTTACGTTGTTGTTCAATTTTGACAAGGCAGAAGGAAAGAAATAATTCATGAGAATAGGATTTGGTTTTGACACCCACAGGCTGGCAGAGGGTTATCCCCTGATGCTTGGGGGTGTCAGAATACCCCATTCGCTGGGAGCCGCGGGTCATTCAGATGCCGACGTGCTGATCCACGCGATATGTGATGCATTGCTCGGGGCAGCCGCCCTGCGGGACATTGGCTATCATTTTCCCGATACTGATTCGCAGTATAAAGGAATCGACAGCACCATCCTTTTACAGAAAACCATTGAAAAGATAAAGGAAGCCGGTTTTTCCATTTCCAATATCGATTCTACGGTCGTGCTGCAGGCGCCCAAAATCAACCCCTATATTCCGGAGATGACCCAAGTGCTTGCAAGGGTCACGGGATTATCTGAATCACAGATTTCAGTAAAGGCCAAAACCAGCGAGAAGCTGGGTTTTATCGGCCGGGAAGAAGGCGTATCGGCCTACACGGTGGTATTAATCAGCTGATCTTTTTATCCACCTCTTTGTCATTCCTTATCTTTTTCTTTTATTCTATTATCTTTTTTTCTTACCTTTGCACTCCATTTTAAAAATGTTCTTAATCATTAAAAATCAAACAGATGTTGAAACAGTATGAAACCGTTTTCATTATGACTCCCGTTTTGTCTGAAGAACAGATGAAGGAAGCGGTAGAAAAGTACCAGAAGTTTCTGCTATCGAAAAATGCAGAAATCGTTTACGAAAACAACTGGGGCCTGCGAAAACTCGCTTATCCCATCCAGAAGAAATCGACAGGTTTTTATCACCTGATCGAATTCAAGGCTGATCCGGAACTGATCCGCGAATGGGAAGTGATGTTCAAACGCGACGAAAGAATCCTCCGCTTTTTAACCGTGGTTCTCGATAAGCACATGCTTGCTTACAATGAAAAGAAACGGAACCGGGCAAAAACCGAAAAAGCAAAGGAAGAATAAACGATTTAAAGCACGAAAAACAGAAACACTATGGCAACACAACAAGCTGGTGAAATAAAATATCTGACCCCGATAGCGGTTGACACCAAGAAAAAGAAATACTGCCGCTTCAAAAAAAGCGGGATCAAGTACATCGATTATAAAGACGCTGATTTCCTCCTCAAATTCGTGAACGAACAGGGTAAGATCCTTCCCCGCAGGATCACGGGTACATCCACCAAATACCAGAGGAAGGTGGCTCAGGCAATTAAAAGGGCAAGGCACCTGGCTTTAATGCCCTATGTAGCAGATTTATTAAAATAGGGAGGTAAACCATGGAAGTTATTTTGACACAGGACATCCCCACGCTGGGATACGCAAACGAGCTGATTAAAGTAAAAAACGGTTACGGCCGCAATTATTTAATTCCCCAGGGCCTCGCTATTCTCGCCACCGAATCCAACAAGAAGATCCTTGCCGAGAACATGAAGCAAAAAGCACACAAGGAAGAGAAAGTCCGCACCAGTGCTGATGAACTCGCCGGCGCGCTGAAAAATGTTGTTCTCAAGATCGGTGCAAAAGCTGCTGAATCCGGAAAAATCTTCGGTTCAGTGAATGCACTGCAGATCGCCCAGGCACTGAAAGACCAGTACAAATTCGAGATCGACAGGAAAAAAATCCATGTTGATGGCGAACATATCAAGGAACTTGGTACCTACAAAGCCAGGGTTTATCTGCACAAAGAAGTAACCGTGGAAATCGCCTTCGAAGTTTTTGCCGAATAAGCTGCGATTTTAACTAAATTTACCCGGTAATGAAACAGGTTCACCCTGTATACCATTACCGGGTTTTTTATGCTTTCGAAAAATCAGATAAAATATATCACTTCGCTCCATCTCCGCAAGTATCGGGATCTCCAGCGTGTATTTATTGCCGAGGGCATCAAACTGGTGCTCGAACTGATCAAAAGCCATTTCACAATCACCTGTATTTATTTTGATCCTTCAAAAGCTGCCAACGCCACTGGTGAATTCCTTGCCACCGGTATTCCCGTAATGGAAATTACCGAAGAGGAAATGAAAAAAATCAGCACCCTGGCTTCACCCGGACCCGTTCTGGCACTGGTAAAAATGCCCGATGACCTGCCGTTTCCCCACACACCGCCCACCGGGCTCGTACTTGTGCTGGACGACATCAGAGATCCCGGCAACCTGGGCACCATCATCCGGGTGGCCGACTGGTTTGGAATTTCACACGTTATCACCTCACCCCATTCGGTCGACATCTATAACCCGAAGGTGGTTCAGTCCACCATGGGCTCCCTGGCAAGAGTAAAGGTAACCCAGATGCCGCTGATCAGCTATCTTTCCGCCCTGCCCGAAGATACCCCCGTTTATGGCACATTCCTGGAAGGAAAGAACATTTACCGGGAAGAACTCGATGCTTCCGGGGTGATCATCATCGGAAATGAGTCGAAAGGGATTTCACCACCCGTGGCATCCTTTGTCAACCGGAAAATATTCATCCCGCCCTGGGCGCCGGAAGGTCATGCCGAATCGCTGAATGCCTCGATGGCCGCGGCTATCGTTTGCAGCGAATTCAGGCGCCGTATGTTGCCCGGTTGATGTATCTTTAGACTGATGAAAAAAATTATTCCACATATCCTGATAATCCTGTGCCTGGCATGGATGAATGCACTCCAGGCAGAATTACCCAACGCGGATGTCACCTATAACCCATCTGTCAAAACCATCCTGCTTTTCAGAAAAGGCTTCGAAATGGCGGCGCCGGTGATGTACCTCGACGACCGCAATGGTCTCACCCTTGCCTTCGATGATCTTGATGCTGACCTGAAACCCTACCAGTTTACCATCCTTCACTGCGAGTGCGACTGGACTAACTCCACCCTGATCCGTCCGGAGGATTATATTGATGGAAACCTGGAAGACCGAATCGATGATTACCAGTATTCCAGCAATACGCTGGTTCCTTATACGCATTATTCGGTTGAATTGCCCACCAGAGACATGAAAATAAAGGTGTCGGGAAATTATATTCTTAAGGTATATACTGATTCACCGGAAAATCCGGCTTTTACCAGACGGTTCATGGTGGTTGAGCACACGCCACTGGGGGTTGACGGGAGTGTTCACCAGACAGATGACGTGGGGGATCGGTTTTCAAAGCAGGACGTGGATTTTACAATCAGGTACAATGGCTTTCCGGTTTATGATCCCAGGCAGGTAAAGGTGGTGGTGACCCAGAACGACCGCTGGGATAACGCTATCCGGAATATCAGCCCGAAATTCGTTCGCAATGAATCGCTGGATTATAACTACGACAAGGAAATATCCTTTAACGGGGGTAATGAATTCAGGGCATTTGATATCAAGAGTCTCAGGTATAATTCAGAAAGGATCAGGACAATTGACAAAACGGGCGAGGTGATAAAAGTGATTTTGCTGGATGATGAAAGAAGGACGTTCAAAAAATACACTTCCGAAAAGGATATCAATGGCCGGAAGCTGATCAAGAGCGAGGATTATGCCCAGAACAGCGACATCGAGGCGGATTACGTTAAAGTTGAATTCAGGCTTCCTTTTGACGCGCTGCGTTCCAACGGCAGCATGCATATTCTGGGTGCCCTGACCGACTGGCGCATCGATTCCACCAGTAAAATGGATTTTGATTTTGAAGGAAAGGCATATGTAAAAGAATTGCTGCTGAAGCAGGGATATTATAATTATGAATACGTGTTCAGGGATAACTCAACGGGGAAAGCCGATGAAACGCTGGTGGAAGGAAATCACTGGGAAACCGAAAATGAATATACCATCTGGGTGTATTTCAGGGAAAACGGTGGGTTGTTTGACCGGCTCATCGCGGTGCAGAATCTGAACATGGGCCTTTAAAAAGGATATCCGATCCCGAAGTTCCAGATGATATCCTTCAACTGCAGCTTGTTCACATACCATTGATTTGCCGACCAGGGCACAATCACCGGAACAGCCGGATCCAGACGGAAAATAAAGAAATCAAAATCAGCCCTCAATCCCAGTCCCATATCCACGGCTATTTGTTTGTAAAATGTGTTGAACTGAAATTTACCCCCCGGGTACTCGGGGTTGTTGTTCAGAAGCCAGATATTGCCTGCATCCAAAAATACTGCTGACCTGATAAAACTATAGACCGGGAAACGGTACTCGAAGTTTACCTGAAGCTGCAGGTCTCCCGTTTGATCGAAATTGGTGGCTACCGAGTCGTTGTTATAACTTCCGGGCCCCAGCGTTCCCATCTTCCATCCGCGGAGGTCGTTTGCTCCCCCGGCGAAGAAAGCTTTTTCAAAAGGAAGTGTGGTGGAGTTGCCGTAGGGGATCCCAATCCCCCCGTAAAATCTTCCTACCAGCGAATTAAAGCTGCTGATAAGATGATAATACCGGAAATCAAAATCAGGACGGATATACTGCGCATAGGGAATCCCGAAAACATTGTAGGACCCGTTGGGCTGTTTCTTAGCACCGAGTATTTTATCGGCGACATACAGCAGGTTCCCGCCGGTTTCAATATTTGACCTTATGAACGTAAAGTCTTTTAACCGGGTAATATCCTGGTTGCGGAAGGTGATGGTCCATCGCAATCCCGCCACCATGTGATCGGTATACTGGTTTTTAAGCCGCTTGTCAGAAGTCTCTTCCAGTTTGGCGGAAAAAGCTGAATCAGGATAAATTTTTACAAAACTCAATTCGACCGGATTAATCACGTGGCTCAGGAAAATGTTCTGATTAAAACTATATCCGAAGGTGGCATTGGTGATGTGCCGGTTGTAATCGGGTTGAAGCTGATAATTGTAACCGATGGTAATATTGGTTTTGGGCCGGTATTTTTTTGCAAATTTTTCGGGTTTGACCGGTAGCAGGAACTGTGGAAACGAAAGTGTTGCGCTTGCCCCCAGCTCCACCGTGCTAAGCAGGTCATTTTGTAGCGTATTTCCCAGATTTCCCTGCAATTGTGCCGAAGCGCTGAGGTTCAGCCTGAGGATCTGTGCGCCGCCAAAAATATTTCTGTGCTGCGAGGAAAAATTTCCCTGAACCCCGAAAGCGCCACTGGAGTTGGTACCATCGGTGGAGATGGAGAAGGTTTGTGACATCGACCGGGAGAGCTGAATTTTACAGTCCAGTAAGCGTGACCCAATGGTGTCAGGACCGGGTATTTCGGTAAACTGAATATTAACGAATTTGAAAACCTGTAATCCGGAAAGATTGGCGTACGTTGTATTCAGAACTGTCTGATTATAGGGCTGTCCTTTTTTGATAATAATGGCCTGGGCAATTATCGAAGGACTGACACTGATTTTTTTATGGCTGCTGGTAAGAAAGTAATAGCTATTCATGGTAGTGTCGGATCCAGGCCCCTTGAAGGTTCTTACCAGTGTATCGCGTGACAGCGTGTCGATTTGCAAAAGATCAAATTCAGGATAAATATAAATGTTATTGAAAAAAAATCGTTGGTGAATCCCGTGCAGCGGGTTCTTTATTTCAATGTTTATATCTACCTCGTGATTCGCGAGGGTGCTGTCGATATGGAAGAAAATATAGGTGTTGGAAAACCGGTAAAACCCATAGTTCATCAGGTTGGCGGTAATTCTTGCTCTCTCATCGGAAATCAGATAGGCATCATAATTTTTCCCTCGTTCAAGCAGGCATTTCGTGGTGTCTTTCATCAGGAAATTATAAATACCCGTGTCAGGAATCGAATAGGTTATTCTTCTGATCAGGTAGGGCTCCCTGGCTTTGACAAGATAATACACTCTCGCTTTATGTTTCTTGTACCTGTCAACGGAATCCCGCACGTGGCTTCCAAAATAGCCTTTGTTTGCCAGATAAAGAGACATCTGTTTCCGGGCAACAATATTCATATTTGTATCAAGCTTGACAGGGGGTGATCCGAGTCGGGTTCTAACCCATTTTTTAAATTTGGTTTCCTTTCCTTTGCTTCCGTAATTATACAGGGCGACTCCCGGCCTGAACAATCCAAACAGCTTTTGATTGGGGACCTGCTGCAGGTATCCGCTCAATTCGTCCTTGTTAATTTTACGGTTATCGATCCTGAATTTATTGCTGACCAGCAGGTATTCGCCCGGAGAGAAGTTTTTAGTGACATTACAAGCAACGCCTACAAAGAGAAGAGAAATGAAAAGTATGGCTTTGCCTGGTATTTTCAACTGAAATTTTATTTTTTGCCTGTCAAAGTTACGTAAAACAAAAATTGTAAAATAATATTTATACGGAAATGCTTGACAAACTGCCAAATATGATTATATTTACTTTAATATTTTATATATAACGTGTAACAATGAAAAAAGATTTTGATTTTATCAGATCCGAAATGCAGTTCTCTCGACAGGTAGGGTTGTTTATTCTGGAGGACAAGCCAATGGTGAAAGATGGACTCAGGCAATGGTTGAAAACGGATACGCATTATAGAATAAAGCATTGCAGTTTGAATTGGGAAGAAATAAAAGTTGCGATGAAGGAAGACGAGAATGCCATACTGATCACTTCAGTAAAATTCGTCAAGGAAATTCTGAAAGATCTGGCAGGTCTTATGAACATTAAAGTTGTTTGTTTTTGTGAAAACACGTTTGATATCCAATCGGAAAACATTTTTAATTCCAATATTCTTGGAATTATGAATTACACGGTGGAAAAGAGCGAATTTCTCAATGGCCTGCGGAATGTAAGTGAGGGAAAATTGTTCATTTCAACGCGTATCATGCAGTCGGCATATTCTGAAGGTATCTTCAGCAGCACCCTTTCGGAGCCGGGGAATCTTACCCGGCGCGAGCAGGAAGTTGTGACGCTTATCAGTTTAGGATATTCCGACAAGGAAATCGGAGAGATTCTGCACCTGAGTAAACGTACGATTGATGGTTACCGTAATAATCTGCTGGTTAAGTTCAATGCCAGGAATTCCGCTCACCTGATCAGGTTTGCCATCAATCAGCACATGATCCTTCCGGATGAAGAAATGAAAAATCTGGTCTTTTAACCCATTTCCGGGCTTTTATACCTATTGTCTTTGGACTTGATAAAATCAGGGGTTTTTACTCTTGTTCGCTATTTATTCTTATTCATAGCTTTGAGAAACAGGGAAATCCAACAAAGTATTTTCTCCTGAATTACAACCGGATAAAGAAATTTTCATGAACAGGATCAGAATACTCGTATTAAACGGCAGATTCATCGTTCCCGGACAAATTCAATCTCTCCCTCTGGTCAGTGAAACGCTGGTATATGAAACCATTGACCCGGGAATTGTCATCAATATCCTTCAGGAAAATGCCATTGACATTGTTGTTCTGGATATTGGACATCTGAACGGTAAAGGAACATCTTTTATCCGTTCTGTGCGCTCCTGCAATCCTGATGTCGATATCGTGCTGGTTGCACCGGCTAACGATCATCCACCGGATAAGGCCTGTGGAAGCATTCAGTTGCTGAAAGGGGCACCCGGCCGGGAGGAACTGCAGCTGGCAATTGAGATGACAAATTCTTACAAGAAATATCTT
>JBLNAN010000235.1:0-3747 GCA_050259355.1 Syntrophothermus sp.
AGGCGCGGGTTGTTATCAGGATCCGGACCACTTTCCTTTACCGCGATGGTAATGTCTTTTATAATTTTTGAGAAAATCTTGGATCTTTTGGCATCCAGTGCACCTTTTTTCCTCTTGATTGTCGACCATTTATTGTGTCCTGACATAAAAGATACTTTGAGTTACAATTTATTATGAATGAGTAAGATATTTTGCGAAATTAATAAAAAAAGATTTTGGTAGCAAATGATTGGTAAATTTGGGGTTCAAATAACCATTGAAATTATCCCGGTGGCACGTAGAAACCTGTACTTACTGATCTTACTGTTCATTTCCGCCCTGATGCTCAGCCAATGCGCAAATCCGGTGTCTCCTGAAGGCGGAAAAAAAGATGTCATCCCCCCGCGGCTACTGGCAGCTGATCCTCCAAACCGGACCACTCATTTCAAAGCCGGTAAAGTTGAACTTTATTTTGATGAATTCATCAATCTGAAAGATCCTTCAACCCAGATCATCGTCGCGCCACCAACGCTTACGACAACAGAATACCGGGTTCGCGGCAAGAACCTGGTGGTGGATATCCAGGACAAACTGAATCCAAACACTACCTATAACATCAATTTTGGCAGTTCTATACAGGATCTCACAGAAAACAACGTGCTGAAAAACTTCAGATATGTATTTTCTACCGGCAGTTTCATCGATTCCCTCAGCCTGAACGGGAACGTTACCGATGCTTTCGACCTCACCCCGCAGAAGGAGGTTTATGCCATGCTCTACATCAACAACAACGATACAATCCCCTTTGATTCTCTTCCCTACAAAGTAAAACCCTATTACATTACCAAGACCAATGAAACCGGTGATTTTGGATTTACCCATTTGTCGGATCAGCCGTTGCTTCTTTTCGCCCTGAACGATAAAAACGGAAATGCAATGTATGACATTCCCGAGGAAAAGATCGC
This sequence comes from Syntrophothermus sp., assembly GCA_050259355.1. GTDB lineage: Bacteria > Bacteroidota > Bacteroidia > Bacteroidales > FEN-979 > FEN-979. The sequence continues at coordinate 945 of JBLNAN010000235.1, forward strand.
CTTTCTGGATTCCCTGGTAACAGGATATTACATTCCAGCAGAAGATACGATCATGGCTGACTCTGTGAGAAAAGATACTGTTTCCAAAACCGACAGTACCCGCACTTTTACCACCATATCCGTGCTGAAGGACACTACTGTTTCAAAAGTGCCTTCATCAGCCTTCCCGGTTTTCAAATTAAGAATGTTTGTAGAAGAAGATACGGTTCAGAAACTTCTGAAGAAAGAGACGGTGAAAGAGGGTGAACTGGCATTGTATTTCCGTAATCCGCTGCGGGATGGAAAGATCACTCCCCTTAAAAATGCTGATCTGGCGTTTCTGGAGGAGTACAGCACCCGGAAGGACACGTTATATCTCTGGTTGAAAAAACCTCAGGAAGACACCCTGCATTTCCTCATTTCGCAACAGGAAAGAGTAATTGACACTGTTGCTTTTCCGCCTGTTAAGGCAAAACCCAGACGAGATAAAAAAGCGGAAAAACTCTCAGTGATTTCCAATATGTCTGACGGAACTTTAAATTATTTCAAAAATGAGCCCCGGTTTGTTTTCTCTGCACCGCTTGAACTGGCCGACCTGACGAAAGTCAAAATTGCGAACGGGAAAGATACAATACCTGTTAAGATAACCTTCACCGATTCCATACACCGGAGAATTGTGGTTCATCACAACTGGCAGGAAAGCACAAGTTATACGCTCATATTTCCTGATTCCATTTTCTATGCTTTCAACGGAATTACAAATGATTCCATGTTGGTTGGATTCAAAACCCGCGGCTTGAAAGATCTGGGATCACTTACCATCGAAACATCCAGCGAAAAGCAGAGCAATAACTATATTTACCAGTTGCTGAATGATAAGGAGAAATTAATTGAAGAGTTTGCCTTGATAAAACCAGGGAAGATAAAGTTTGATTTTCTCTCCCCCGGTTCTTATAAAGTTAAGGTCATTCTTGATCGCAATCAGAACGGCAAATGGGACCCCGGAAACTATATTAAAAGAATTCAGCCGGAATGGGTTTTTTATTATCCGGCAAAAATAGAAATCAGGGCTAACTGGGATGTCGAAGAAAAATGGGACTTTTAATTTACACTGCAGCGATTGATACAATCAACAACTTCTGTAAGCTGTTCATACTTCAGGGAATAAAAAATCATTTTTCCACTTCTCTTTGATTCCAACAAACCTTTATTCTTTAAAATGTTCAGGTGATGAGAAGCAGAGGCCTGTTCGATTTCGAGTCGCTCGTAGATCTCCGTTACCGTCATCTTCTTGTTGTACGTTAATAAATCAATGATTGCAATGCGCATGGGATGGGCAATAGCTCTTAACTTGCTGGCAGCCATTTCCAGTTTTTCTACGTCGAGTTTTACTTTTTTCATTTTGTTTTGAAGTTAAAAGAGATTTTGTAGTGCAAATATAGATAGTTTAAGTAAATAAATATATAAATGTTTATTATTTTTCGAAAATTTCGACAAAATTGAACAATTTGCCATCGAACAGGCCTTTATCGCTGATCTTCAGGTCGGGAATAACCAGTAAAGCCATGAAAGACAAAGTCATAAACGGGGCATTAAGGGGTGAACCGAGATCTTTTGCAAGCTGATTTATCCTCTCATACAATCGGGCGGTTTCATATCCATCCCGGGCGGTCATGATTCCCGCAACTGGTAAGGGAAGTATTTTCACCCTGGTGCCTTTTGTTACGGCGATTCCACCCTTTTCATCAATAATACTGTTCAATGCCAGTAAAATTGAATGATCATCACATCCAACGGCAATAATGTTATGACTGTCATGTGCAACACTACCCGCCATTGCTCCTTCCTTCAACCCAAATCCTTTAACAAATGCAACCGAAACAAGAGATTTCATGTAACGGTTTTTCACAACGATTTTTAATATATCCCTCTGGGGATCAGATACTGCCATACCTTCTTCGATCCTTGCCGTCATCACCGAGGATCCTGTAATAAGCTGTCCATCCGTGGCTTCTATCACCCTGATTTTTTCGCCATGCGCGGGCAATTCCAGATCTTTTTCAGTTACCGGTTGTGTATTGAAATTGTTGATAGCCCGTTCAGAGATCACGGGAATAAGGCTCCTGCCGTTTTCGGCCACTTTCCCGCCTCTGACCCAGGTTTCCAGAATGGTAAAATCATCAGGATTATCGATGACAATAAAATCTGCGTCGCTTCCCTTTTGCAAAAGTCCGGACGAAAGCCGGTAATGCTCCACGGGGTTTACCGTGCAACTTCGTATCACGTCAAAAAAATCATATCCCATCTTCAGGGCCCGCTTGACCAGAAGGTTAATGTGCCCCTTTACAAGATCATCAGGATGTTTATCATCTGAACAAAGCATGATCATGGAAGGTTGTATCCTGAAGAGTTCAGAAAGCGCTTCAAAATTTTTGGCTGCGCTACCCTCCCTGATCAGGATTTTCATGCCATAGCTGATTTTCTCCAGGGCTTCTTCCAGTGTAAAGCATTCGTGATCGGTGGTGATCCCTGAACCAGCATAAGCCGCTGCATCCGTTCCGGTTAATCCCGGTGAATGACCATCGGTGGGCTTGCCATATTTACGGGCAAGGCCAAGTTTTTGCATTACCTGCGGATCCTGGTAAAGCACCCCCGGAAAATTCATCATTTCAGAAAGATAAAGTATCTCCGGATCCTTCAGCAATTCTTCTGTTTCTTCAATCCCGAGAACAGCTCCTGCAGTCTCAAAAGTGGTGGCAGGAACACAGGATGAAGCGCCGAAAAAAAATTTAAATGGGACTTTTTTCCCGTTTTCCATCATGTA
>JBLNAN010000236.1:0-8207 GCA_050259355.1 Syntrophothermus sp.
CATGCTTCGATCGCTACAGAGGCAAAGGTCGTGGCCAAGCTCAAAGCCGAAGGGATTGATAAATCTTCGATCTCGCGTGAAGAATTTCTTGGTCATGCCTGGGAATGGAAGGAAAAACACGGTGGCATCATCCTGGAACAGCTGAAGAAACTGGGGGCTTCGTGCGACTGGGACCGTACCCGGTTTACCATGGATGAGGCTTTGTATGACTCGGTGATCATGGTGTTCGTGGATCTCTTTAACAAAGGATTGATCTACCGCGGGGTTCGCATGGTGAATTGGGATCCGAAGGCACTGACTGCACTTTCTGATGAAGAGGTAATCTATAAGGAAGTCAATTCCAAACTCTATTATGTAAGATATCAGATTGAAGGTTCAACCGGTGAGTGGATTACCGTTGCCACCACGCGCCCGGAAACCATCCTGGGCGATACCGCCATCTGTGTTCATCCGCAAGATGAAAGGTATAAGAATTTCAAGGGGAAGAATGCCATCGTGCCGCTCATCAATCGAGTAGTTCCGGTTATTTTTGATGAATATGTTGATCCTGCCTTTGGAACCGGCGCGTTGAAGATCACGCCGGCACATGATATCAACGACTACAACATCGGGCTCAAGCATCATTTGCCGGTGATTGATACCTTCAATGCCGATGGCACGATGAGTGAAGCAGCACAGCTGTTTATCGGTGAAGACCGTTTCGTTGTAAGGAAAAAGATGGCCGAGGCGCTGCAGGAGTCTGGTAATATTGTAAAGATCGAAGAGTATGTCAATAAAGTTGGCTATTCTGAACGGACCGATGAGGTTATCGAGCCGAGGATCTCGCTGCAGTGGTTCATGAAGATGAAGGATATGGCAAAACCCGCGCTTGAGCTGGTGGAGAATGATACCATTCGTTTTCATCCTGCAAAATACAAAAACATGTACCGGCACTGGATGGAAAATGTAACCGACTGGTGTATTTCACGGCAGTTGTGGTGGGGACAGCGCATTCCGGCTTATTATCTGCCCGATGGTGAATTCGTTGTGGCCGGAACGGCAGGGGAAGCCCTGGCGCTTGCCCGGCAGAAGCCCGGAATGCAGAATCTGACCATGAATGATCTGAAACAGGATGAAGACGTGTTGGATACCTGGTTCTCCTCCTGGCTTTGGCCGATATCGACATTTGACGGCATCCGTTTCCCGGAAAATAAGGATATACAGTATTATTATCCGACCAGTGTACTGATCACGGCGTCAGATATCATCTTTTTCTGGGTCGCCAGAATGATCATGGCAGGATGGGAGTACAGGAAAGAGATTCCTTTCAGGGATGTGTATTTTACCGGGATGGTCCGCGACAAGCAGGGCAGAAAGATGTCGAAATCACTTGGTAATTCTCCCGATCCGCTGGATCTGATTGAACGGAATGGCGCAGATGCGGTGAGGGTTGGAATGTTGTTGTGTTCCCCGGCAGGTAACGATCTGCTATTTGATGAATCTTTGATCGAGCAGGGAAGAAATTTCTGTAATAAGATATGGAATGCGTTGCGCCTGGTAAAAGGGTGGGAGATAAGCGAAACCATTCCCCAGCCGGAAGCCTCGGTAGTAGCCGTTCAATGGTTTGAATCGGTGATGAACCAGGTTCACAATCAGGTGAAGGGCCAGTTTGACGAGTACCGGTTGTCGGAGGCGCTGATGAATATTTACAAACTTGTTTGGGATAATTTCTGTTCCTGGTATCTTGAAATGATAAAACCTGCTTACCAGCAGCCCATCGACCGCAAGACCTTTGACCAGACAATTTTGTTTTTTGAAGAGCTGATCAGGGTGCTGCACCCGTTCATGCCGTTTATTACCGAGGAGATCTGGCACCTGCTCAGGGAGCGTGACGGGAAAGATACCATCATGTTTGCAGCTTATCCAACCTCCAGGGAGGTCAATCCGGAGCTTATACAGAAATTTGAATATGCCGAGGAGGTGATCATTGCCATCCGCAGCATCCGCAAGGATAAGAACATACCGTTCAAAGACAGGATCAATCTTTTCATCCGTAAGAATAACAATGAAAAGCCCGATACCATCTTCGATCCGGTGGTCATTAAATTATGTAATCTCGACAACCTGGAATATTCAGAAGAAAAAATTGAAAACGCAATTCCGTTTGTTGTAAAGAATACCGAGTTCTATATACCAGTTACCAGCAACATCGACCGTGAAGCCGAAATAAAAAAGCTCAGGGAAGAACTTGATTACACCAAAGGGTTCCTTTCATCGGTGGAGAAAAAGCTTTCCAACGAGAAGTTCATGAGTGGTGCGCCAGAGAAGGTGGTTGAAGCCGAGCGCAAGAAACAGGCCGATGCCATGTCGAGGATCGCGGTGCTGGAGGAGCAGATCAGCTCGTTGGGGTAGACTGTTAGACCGTTAGACGGTTAGACCGTTAGATGGTTAGACCGTTAGACCGTTAGACCGTTAGACGGTTAAACCATTAGACCATTAGATTGTCCCGTTGTTATGAAAAATTCTGCGATTTTCGCGGGACCTATTGTTAATCCTTAAGACATCTTACTGCAAAAGCATTTTCCCGGGTAGATGAATACAACGAAACACTCGGATCGGGTTCGTTAAATCCATGGGCCCATGCCTTGTTGGGACCATTGGCCGATGAACTCCAGAAGAAAGTTGCAAATTGATATAATTGTAAAGTAGTAATCTGAGGGACTGTGCCGGTCATCATCGCATTAAATTGTGAAAATCCCGAATACTTCAAAGCAGCTCCTGCGAAAGCATTATTGGTGTAATTGCTGAAAAGTGTCTGCCATTCTGATTCATCAGGTATATGCCAGCCCGCCGGGCACAATCCTTTTTCACCGGCAACCGGATTGTAATCCATCATCTCGTCCCATTGATACAGGTTAGCAGTTTGCGGTTGGCAATTTACAGTGGAACAAAACTTTTCAACACTACAATTATCCCGCTGGTGCTGGGACTCCGGAATTGAATTACCATAACGAAGATCTTCTGCCATCCAGCACTGACTGCCAATCTGAATGGTTTGGTACGTTTTATTGTCACGGACATCCGTCAGCATGTTGCCACAGGAAAATACCGGTGTTGCCACAACTTTTATAATCCTGGTTTTGCTGTCGCTGCAGGAGCCGGAATTGGTATAGGAATAGGCAATGGTCTTGGTACCGGTGCCCGCAACTGAAGGCGTAAAGATACCGGTTAACGGGTTCACGCCTTGTCCTGAGTAGGTACCTCCCAGAGGTATTCCTCCTTTTAATTTAAAAGGTCTTGCATTGAGCGTGGTGATGGTGTCGGTGCAGTGCGTATAAGTCACTGCCGGCGAGGCAATTACAGTCATGCCGACCGGGTTGGAGTTTGCCGTGACCGGTATTGCACAGGACAGGCTTGTGGTCATGCTGCAGGTGACAATATCGCCATTGACAGGCGTGTAGGTATAACCGGAAAGCCCTGTCCCCGCATTCACACCATTTACCTGCCACTGGAATACCGGTGTTCCGCCATTGACCGGTACTGCCGTAAAGGTAACGGGGATACCACCGCACACGGGATTTGACGCTGCTGTGATGGTTATACCGGTTGTGACATTGGGATTGATCACCATGGTGACGGGTGAACTGATCTTGGAGCTGTTTGCGAGGCAGGTTAATCCAGTAACCGTGGCTTCGCACTTAACCACATCGCCATTTACCGGCATAAAGGTGAATGTTGGTAAATCGCTTCCGGAAGGAATATTGTTCACTGTCCACTGGTAATGGTTGATTCCACCGGCAGGAGTGACCGTCGAGGTGAACGTCACCTGTGCTCCCTCGCAAACGTTGTTTTGAGAAGGTGAAATGGTGATATCAACCGGCTGAAGCGGGTTTACAACCATTGTTATTGTATTTGAGGTCGCGGGATTATTGCTTACACAAGTGGTAATTGATGAAGTTAAAACGCAGGTCACCACATCGCCGTTGGCGGGCGGATAAATGAACGTGCTGCTGTTTACTCCCTGGCTAAGGCTGTTCAGTTTCCAGTCGTAGGATAAAGTTCCTGTGCCGGTCGGAGTGGCGGTAAAAGTGACGGAGGTTCCTGAGCAGACATTATTGGCTGAAGAAGTGATGGAAATATCCATTGGAACACCGGGTGTAACCGTGACCGTTATCTCATTTGATACTGCAGGATTGTTCTGAATACATGAGGTTAGTGAAGAGGTCAGTATACAGGTGACAACGTCGTTATTTTGAGGAATATAGTTGAAAACCGGCAGATTTGTACCCGTTATCAGTCCGTTCACCTTCCATTCAAAAGCAGGAGCAGACCCTTCGTTGTGGGGTAAGGCGGTAAAAGTCACAGATTCTCCTTCACAAACATTATTAGATGTAGAAGTAATACTGACAGACACCGTATTAATCTGATTTATTGTCAATGACAAGAAACTGTCTCTTCCTGTTGCACAATCATTTATGGGGAAAACAAAAATGGTGTCGCTGATTGCGGATGTGGTGAATTCAACCACAATAATGTTGGTATTTGCACCAGACAGGATATTGCAGCCTGCTGGAATAATCCAGTTATATCCTGTTGCTGCCTGAACAGGTGCGATGGAATAGGTGACAGTATCCGGTGTACAAATCACAGCAGGGCCTGAAATATTACCCGGGTCTCCCGGAACTAGATAGTCTCCAAAACGGACAAGCAATCCATCTATCATTCCCTGATAAGTTGTTTGATGAGCACCAGGTGTTGTAACATTGTCGGGAGAGTCTGTCATACCGAAAAAGTAGAGGGGACCGCAATCCACTGAATAACATCCCTGACCCCAATCATCTTCACTACCACCATAGTATGTTCCCCAGATCCTGTTACCTGAAGAATCAAGATTAGCAATAAAGCCGTCCTGTTGACCTGCAAGATTGACCTGAAAGGCATCCGGAGTTGAAATTCCATTACCCGATTGAGTGGAACCGCCAATATAAATGTTTCCGCTCAGGTCGGATGTTATTCCATAAGTTTCATCGCTTGCGTTTCCACCATAATAAGTCGCCCATTTTCTCGCACCATCTGGAACAAAGCGGGCGACAAAGCAATCGGATGATCCGCCCAACGCGGGCTGAAAAGACCCGGGAGAGGCTATACCTGTATTTGAGTTTGTTGTACCAGCGACAGCGATGTTATGATCTGTAGTGATTCTGACCGTTGTAAAAGCATCTATTCCTGGACCACCATAATAGGTTCCCCATATTCTGTTGCCTGTTGTATCGAATTTTACCATAAACCCATCCGAAACACCCCCTCCGAAAGTACTTTGGAAAGACCCGGGCGTTGCAATTGCATTTGTCGATTTTGTATAGCCGATCAAATAGAAAAATGCACCATCAGAAACAATATTTGAATAACACCCAATAAGTTCAGTGTTTACTCCCCCGTAGTATGTACACCACTTTCTATTCCCAGTTTTATCAAATTTGACAATGTATAAATCATCATCGCCACCCCCGAAGATCTCCTGGAATGATCCCGGGGTGGTTATTCCTGAAGTGGAACATGTTGTTCCGGTAACGTAAATATTTCCTGCATCATCCGTACAACAGCCATAACCGCCCTCCTCGTCAATTGCTCCATAATAGGTACACCATATCCTAAGGCCGGAAGTGTCAAATCTGACCAGAAAAGCATCACCTGAACCAGCAGAAACCGGCTGAAAGGATCCCGGCGTGGAAATATTGTTCAAAGAAAAGGATACACCTGAAACATAAAGATTCTCCTCCTTGTCAAGGGAGATACCGTTGGCTAGGTCCATCTGATTTCCACCATAGTATGTACACCAAATCAATGTACCTTCAGAAGTTATCTTCAGGATAAAAGCGTCATTATCACCCCCCAGGGTCACCTGGTGTGCGCCGGCTGTTGCAATATTATTATCCGACATTGTATATCCGATTGCATAAATATTGCCCGTCCTGTCTATCGACAGCGACACGATTGATTCCCCTTCTGTGCCTCCATAATAAGTTCCCCAGTATCTTACCGGAACAGGATCAATGACCATCCGTGTGTACTTATCTGGCATATTGTCGCATATCAATCCGAATATTCCGTTACCAAGACTGATAAACCTCATGCTCAGGGGTTTACTCTGACCATTTATTTCTGCATAACACGATGGGATGGTCTCTCTGACGGTGTCTCCGGAGGTGACTAACAGAAGTGAACCGTCGTTGCAAATACTCGTTAATGCACCGCTGACAGTAAATTTGATTTCCGATACATCAGAATTCTCATTTAACAGGAAGTTATATTTAAAACCTCCATCTGAATCGGAGAGGTACTCAATATCAATGTTGTTGTATATGTTTTTAATTAAAACACGACCATATTGCCGAACATCCCGAACCCCATCCACGCCGTTTCCTGTTGTGTAATAATGCAACCTTCCTTCCTGCATAGCACCAGCCACAAAATCCGTTTCCTTGTTTTGTCCGGCAAAATCAAAATCGATCCTGTTGTAACTAAAGATCCTGGTACTATCACTGGTAAAGGAGGAATGAAAAAGATCATAGGAAAAACCATTTGTTCTGATCTGGACATTCATACCCTTGCCCGGCAAGAGATACTGCACCTGCGAATTTGGAAAATGGTTCTGATCCAGAATCTGGCCCTTGTTTTCAATGAAACCGCGGAATTCAGGTGTTTTTTGGCCAAAAAGGAAATACGGTGATAAAAAACACAGTAGTAAAATCAGTCGGTACATGCGAGAAAATTCTTTTAACAAATATAGAAATTTCTCCTATAAGACATAATTTTTACCTAATGGTTGCCTGGGTTAGTGGCGAATGGCGAATGGCGAGTGCGAATGGCGAATGGCGAATTTCTGCGCTCCCGTCGACTTCGCGGTAAAAACGAATAGCAAGAAGGTGTACGTTTATCGGATTGATTTCAGATTCTCCCTGGTCTCCGGCAGGAACTTGAAAACCATCCCCACGGTTTCGCAGGTTTCCATCTGGTCGCATTCAGCACAGGTTTGGTAACCTTTTTCGTCTGCACATTTACGGATCTGGCATTGTGAACAGTGCGAGAACTTTGCACCTGGCTGTCTGCAACCGGTACAATTGATCATTTCAGCAGTGATCCCGGGAGAATTGTACTGAACTCTCCACTTTTCAGCTGTTTGTTCGCGAAGCAGGGCATCCCCGGAAAGGGTTGCAATCCGGGCATCGCATTGGGCGCAGTCAATTCCGCAGCAGGAGATTAATTTTTCCATAGAATTAATATAAAGCGATATCATATATCATACCTCGTATCTCGTATCTCGTATCTCGTATCTCAAGTCTCATTTTCTTTTCCGAAACGATTTCTTTTTGTCGCCAAATTTCCTGGAAGGTGCGTATGTCGGCGCGGGGCCGAGGGAATCGGGTACAGGAAGCTTGCAAACTTCTTTGCCCAGCAAATCTTCGATGGCTTTGAATTTCCGCTGTTCCTTTTCGCTGATCAGTGTGATGGCTATCCCGCTGGCCGCGGCGCGGGCGGTCCTTCCGATGCGGTGAATGTAATCCTCGGCATCGTGCGGTACATCGAAATTGATCACCATGTCAATATCTTCAATATCGATTCCCCTGGAAAGAATATCGGTGGCAACAAGTACTTTTAGTTCCCTGTTTTTGTAATGCCGTAGTATATCCTCCCGGGTTTGCTGATCCAGATCAGAATGAATTTCTCCGGCTGCAAACTTGTTTCGCTTCAGTTCTCTTGCAAGATCCTTGGTTGCTCCCTTGGTAGAACAGAAAACCAGAATGCTGTCGGTTTTATGGTCTTTCAGGATGGTGGTAACCAGGGGAATCTTTTGCTTGTCATATACCACAAATGCCTCCTGCTGAATATTTTCAGGTGGCTTCGACAACGAAAGGGAGATCTCCTCGGGATGCACCAGTACTTTTTGAGCAAGCGTACGAATCCCTGATGGCATCGTGGCCGAGAACAGCAGCGTTTGCCTTTTCTTCGGAAGATTTGATATGATTTTCATGATGTCATCATGGAAACCCATGTCGAGCATCCGGTCTGCCTCATCCAGAACGAGATACTTCAGATCATCAAACGAAACATAACCCATATTGATATGAGCAATGAGACGGCCGGGTGTGCAGATGAGGATGTCGGCGCCTTCCTTGATGGCCTGCTGTTCGCGTGAGAACGTGATCCCGCTGGTGCCGCCGTATATG
>JBLNAN010000237.1:0-9375 GCA_050259355.1 Syntrophothermus sp.
CCCTGTTTGCATCAACACTCCGGCGTTTGTCCTGACAGGCGGAGCACCTGCAGGCGGTACCTGGTCTGGAACGGGTGTAACCGGCAACATGTTTGATCCTGCAGTGGCCGGCATCGGAACAGTGATCATCACTTACAGCCACATCGATGTGAATGGTTGTTCCTCCTCCGACAGCAAACCCCTGACTGTAAACCCGCTTCCTTCCAGTGCGGGTGCCATTACCGGCACTTCTATCCTTTGCCAGGGTGCCACGGGAATGTATTCCGTTCCGGGGATTCTCAATGCCACCACCTACAATTGGAACCTTATGCCACCCACCGCGGGCACCATTACCGGATCAAACAGCAGCATCAGCATCAGCTTTTCTGCCGCTTTTACGGGGATCGCCACGCTAAACGTTGCGGGTTTTAATGGCTGTGGCCCGGGCAACATTTCTCCCGACTTCAGCATCACGGTGAATGAAAAACCAGTTGTTTCGTACACGCATTGTACCGATTCCGTCACAACCTTCAATGCGAAGCCCTTTGCCCTGAAAGGCGGGTTGCCACTTGGGGGTACTTATTCGGGCCCAGGAGCGAGTGCCGGGATTTTCAATCCGGCCGTGGCAGGCACAGGCAATAAAACCATTCTCTATACCTATACCAACACCTGGGGTTGCACCAGCATGATCAGCAAAACCATCACCGTGGTGAATGCCCCTCTCTTCAGCTGCGGATCATTTTATAAAGATGTGCGAGACAATCGTAACTACCTGACCATTCAGATCGGGAGTCAATGCTGGATGGCTGAAAATCTTAACTATGGAATCCAGATCACATCCAACAACAACCAGCGTGACAATTGCATCCCGGAAAAATTCTGCTATGCTGAAAATGCAGGCAATTGTACATCCGGCGGAGGTTTGTACGAATGGGATGAACTGATGACTTACAGCACGACGGCTGGGTCACAAGGACTTTGTCCGCCTGCCTGGCACATACCGACTGAGGCAGAATGGAATTTGCTGTATTCCAACTTTATCAATAATGGTTTTGCTGCCAGTGCTTTAAAATATTCTGGCTTTTCAGGTTTCAACTCGTTGATCAGCGGGACGGAACATGCCAACAAAACCTTTGATTATAATGGCTTTGGCAGTTTCCACTGGTCCTCGACCGTCCACGGGGATCAGAAGGCCTGGGCCCATGGGATGAATGATCCTGATCCCAGTGTTTCATTCTATCCTTCAAACAGGAATCATGCATTTTCAGTACGATGCGTTAAAAACTGATTTCTAAACAAATCATCATAAAAAAAAGAAGGCCTCCTGTTGAAGACCTTCTTTGTTATCAGATGTTAATCATTCTATTTCAGATAAATCATCTTCTTTACAATCACGCCAGAATCCGATTTTACAACCAGCTGGTACATTCCCTGCTGATCCGATGGACCTGGTTCAAAAGTGAATGGGTAGATTATACCAGAAGATAATGATCCATGATATAATTCAGAAATTTTTTGTCCGATCAGATTGTACACCTCAACAGTCACGAAATCAACACTGGATTCGGATGTGACGGAAATGGTGGTTGACTTTCTGAAAGGATTCGGGACAATCTTTACATCAAATGCAGGATTGTTCTGCTCTTCGACTGCAGTAGCCGGAATTGAAGGAAGCACGGTTAGGCTGCCACATTTGTCATAGGCCTCGTTAATAGCCGAAACGGCCATATTAACATCGGCAAATGACGGGTGACTGGCTGAAATCCAGTAGTTTCCCAGAGCATCATTGCACAAATTAAAGACTCCCAGTACGGTCTGCGTATAATGGGCAGCAAGATAGTCCATCACATTTGCAGGAATGGTGCGGGTAATTACCCCTCCGCCCGCGTTGCAATCCGGCGAAGCAGCGACTGAAAGTACGCCATTGGCCGGCAGCTGCAGCGATCCGAAATCAACAGACATGACTATATTATCATATCTCATATTCAGGGCAAGCGTCAGGGTTTGTCCAAACAAGGTATTCTTCAGAAGCGTGGTACACGAATAGTTTGCCCCAAATGCTGCCGGTTTGCCGGAAGCAGGCAGGATATCGGTTACACATTGCACCTGACCGGCACCAATGGTATAGGACCTGTTATTGGACGGCTTTCCGAGAATGATGGGCGTTGTGAGCAGGTTGGCAAGATTCTGCGGAGCGGTAAGACCGTTGCAGGCCACGCCATTTGTCTGGCCCCAGAATCCCTGGGTATAGGAACAGAAAATATCGTTACAAATTTGCCAGATGTAAGTATACTGACAAGTAGCGGTGTTTCCATTTCCATCCGTTAATGATATAGTAAAAGTCTGGGAGAAATTGTTCCCATCCTGAATGATCTGTCCTGCAGCACAAACCGGCTGGATGGGTCCCGAACAACCATCGGTTGATGAGATGACCCCTAAAGGACCTCCACAGGTGGGTAGAACAGGATTGCATCCCAGATCAATGGGCTCAGTAGGACAACCGCTAAATTCCGGTGGGGTGGTATCTTCTATCCAAATATAGGTGATTTCACAGGTGCTGACGTTTTCACAACCATCCGTTGCCGTAATGGTAAAGACCTGTGATCTGTCACATAAATTCGAACTGATTTCTCCTGCCTGACAGGTTGTGGTAACTGAACAAACATCCGATATGGTAACCAGTGCCAGTGCATCGTCACATACGGGCGGAACCGGGTTGAGTCCAAGGTCAACGGGTGCCACCGGGCAATTGGCTATTACCGGAGGATCAACGTCAGTTGTCCAGGTGTAAGTTACAGTGCAACTGGTAGTATGATCACAACCATCTGTTGCAGATACGACAAAATCCTGGGTACTTACACATCCTGATGTAATGATCAGCCCTGCCGAACAGCTTACTGCCGGCTCACCGCAACTTCCGGTGATTGTCAGCAAATTGCGTGCATCCGTACAAGTGGGCAAAACCGGATTACATCCAAGATCTATAGCCTCCAGCGGACATCCTGTTATGGTCGGTGGGTTAGGATTATCCGTCCAGATATAGGTTACCTCGCAAGTGGAGGAGTTGGTACAGGCATCCGTTGCCGTCAGGGTGAACGTTTGTGACATACTGCAACCGGTAGTAATAATGTCACCGGCGCTGCAGGTGGGCGTTACCGCTCCGCTGCAAAGATCCGAGGCTGTAACCAGGGCGAGTGCATCGGTGCAGGTCGGCAGCGTGGGGTTGCATCCCAGCGCGATGGGATCGGCCGGACAACCGGTGAAGACCGGTCCAACGACATCCTCCGTCCAGTTATAAACCACCTCGCAGGTGGAAGAGTTGGTACAGGCATCCGTAGCCGTCAGGGTGAAGGTCTGCGACCTGAGACAACCGTCACTGGATATGGTTCCGGCGCTGCAGGTGGGTGTAACCGCTCCGCTGCAAAGATCCGAGGCTGTAACCAGGGCGAGTGCATCGGTGCAGGTCGGGAGCGTGGGGTTGCATCCCAGCTCGATGGGATCGGCCGGGCAACCGGTGAAGACCGGCGGTACCACATCATTGACCAGATACGACTGACTGCAGCTGGATGAACAGCTAAATTCATTGGTAACCTGCAGTGACAGGGTAAACGAGGTATTACATGTGTCCCCGGCCAGTACGCTGACAGACTGCTGGTCTGTAACTCCGGAAATAGTTCCGTTTCCCGTAATACTCCATGCATAGGAACTCATGCCCGGTGGTCCGGTAAAGGTTTGTGTACTTGCCGGACAATAGGGCGCCAGTTGTGACGGAACAATGGAACATGACGGACCTCCGTTTACGGTTACATTCTGGGTACAGGTCTGGGTAATGGTTGTATTCAGGAACGGAACAGAAGCCACCAGTTGCAAGGTGAATGAACCTGCTGAGGTCCCCGAGTTATAGGTAAAACTGGAGCCCGTCCCGGTCAGCGGAGTCGGATTGGCCCCTGAGATATTGATGATGGACCAGGTATAGGTGGCCAGCGAACTCAATGGTAAAGTCTTGTATACTGTTACGGAAGTATTGAGACATACCGGAGAGGTAGCCGTGAAATCACAGTTAAATTGTGGTATGACTGCAGCAGCCTGCAATGACCTGTCCTGATTACCCAGATTTCCCAGGCTCCAGGTCAGTAATCTTGTATGATAGGATGATCCGCTGATCCCACCGGCGGAGAGCCCCGTACCCCAGTCCTGTTCACGGGCAATATGCCCGCCCCAGGCCAGAATCACTGTACTGCTGGTACTTTTAAAGGTGATTCTCGCGGATGTCGAAGCAGCAGCGGCTGTCACAGAACCTTCGGCCAGGTACTGGAAAGGAGTTGCAACACCGGTGATATTTCCTCCCCAGAGACTCATGTAATCAAGACCCGGTTTCCGGGTGTTGAAACCGGTCCAGTAACCTTGCAGGGCAGTTGAAGTGTTAAGTATACCGGGCATCAGAATCGGAATCTGCACTTCGGTGAATCCCGAAAGCGCCGGGTATCCATCCAGTGGCTGTACCAGTTCCGGAGTAGTGTGTGTGCCCCAGATGGCGTGTGGCTCTAGATTATCATATCCTGTAATAAAATCAAAGGAATTTTTTGAACCGTCACGGGTATCCCATTCTATATCCAGGGTAACGACAGTTCCGTTGGTTGGCATATTGGTCATGACCACTCTGTAAGGATTCGAATAATCTTCAACCATATGTGCCTGGCTGGAATTGACATTTCCGTTTTGCCATTCAATCGGACTCGTTGGTGCACTGAACAAGCCATTTCGACTTTGATCCAGATTTGCTGCAGGTTGTTGCGATAAACTTAATTCTGCCATTCCTAAAAAAAACAGCAGAATCAATAACTTATATATAGAAATATTTTTCATATAAAGACGCTTTAAATTAGACATGAGTTGCACTGACAATTGAAAATTGTGGTTAATTATCACTAAACATTAAGGAGTGTAATTCCGGCTATCGATTCTTGATATCCCGGTCTACAGGATCAGCCTGAACTGTCTTAGATTCTGTCAGAAAAAAAATAATTTTCAACAATTATCCTTTTATCTCATTAAAGTAAAAATCCCTTTCAATTGTTTCGAAAGGGATAAAGAAGGAATAAAAAAAATATATCGTGATTCCACGAATGGATTGGGATGATTTCTTATTATAAATGGTCAACATAACATTTTTTCTAATCAATCATTACTAAATTAACAATAAACCATTTGATTTTCAACATTTTAAAAAAATATTTATCAACATATCGTGGAAATTATTTTTGTGAATGTCCAAATAACTATATATTTACCAAAAAAAGAGATAAGTAAGGGTTCTGGTTCTTTCATTCTCTTTTCTGATCATTTTTTTTGGGGAGATTTATTTGAAATGAAATTTACAACTGGAGGAGCAATCCTTTTGTTTTTTTTCATGTTGAATACTGCCCCCGCGCAAACCACCATCAGCGCGGGCAATGACACTATTATCTGTCTCGGAGGAGCCGCATCGCTGAGCGCCGTAGTTACGGGCGGCGGATATGGAACCGACAGCTACACATTCGAAATTTTCCCTTATTCTCCTGAGGCGTATACCGGCGGAACTGGCGTGGTTTTCGGAGATCCGTCCAACCCCAATAACAGCCAGGATGACAAGGTGGCCGGGCCTTTTGATATCGGATTTCCTTTCTGTTTCTTCAACCAGACCTATACGCAGTTTTGCGTCGGTTCCAATGGCTGGGTTGGTTTTACGTACAATACGGCCTGGACCACCTTCACCTCCCAGACCATTCCGAATACCAATGCAAACTGCCCAAAAAACTGCATCATGGCGCCCTGGGAAGACTGGTGGCCCAATTTTCAGAGTCTCAATCAGCCCGGGGTTTATTATTACCTTACGGGAATCGCTCCCGACAGGAAACTGGTGGTATACTGGCTGGATGCAGCACAATACGGGTGCAGAAATAATCCTGCGGCGCCTAAAGGAAGATTCCAGATCGTTTTAAATGAACAAAGCAGTATCGTTGAAAATCACCTCACGCTAAAACCACTTTGCGGTGGCCAAACAGCTACCCAGGGGGTGCACAATGCAACCGGAACCATTGCTTTCACGGCCACGGGGAGAAATTCCACCCTTTGGTCGGTCAGCAACGAAAGCACCCGCTTCGTACCCAGCGGGGTAAAATGGTACACCGGTGGATATCCGGGTGGAACCATCGTGGGATACGGCGCTACCCTCAATATTTCCCCCACGGTAACAACCACATATACAGCCGTAGTACAGGTATGCGGTGGAGATTTTGCCACTGATGATATTGTCGTAACGGTTAAGGATCCCGATTTTACCTACCCTTCCTATTCCTATTGCAAGGATGCCACCAACCCTGTGGCGGTCATAACCCAGCCCGGTGCAGGCACTTTCACCTCTACTCCGGCAGGACTCGCGATGGATCCTGTATCAGGGGTAATCGATATTGCGGCATCCGCAACAGGCACCTACAGCATTACCAACACCATCACCGTTCCCTGTACCGTTTCCAAAACCAGGATACTGAGTATCTGGCCCCTGCCGGTCCCTGCTTTATCCGGTCCTTCCTCCGCCTGCCCCGATCCTGAAGAATACACCTTCAACACGGATGCAGGGATGAACAATTATCTCTGGACATTCAGTCCCGACGGAACCGTTACACAAGGCGGCACCACTGGTTCATCCTTCATCAAACTTAAATGGAATACAACCGGCGACAAAACCATCACCGTCAACTATAATGACAGTCATACCTGTACGGCCGCCACGCAAACCTCGGCAACCGTCACCGTTCATGCCGTGGATGTGCCTGTTATTTCAGGCAATTCCGTCGTTTGCCAGGAAGATATAGTAACCTACTCCACTCAGATGGGCATGATCAATTACATCTGGACGATTTCTCCGGCAGGATTTATCCTTTCAGGAGGAGAAAGCACGGACCATTCAGTAACCGTGAAATGGAATATTCCCGGCAACTGGATCGTGAGCGTCAACTTTACCAACATCAACAATTGTCACGCGGTAGATCCCACGGTCATGAATGTGGAGGTAAAACCCCTTCCCTACCAGACCGCCATGAATCAGACCATTTGCTCGGGGAGTACCACCTCGCTGGTTCTTTCCTCGGTAGTTCCGGGAAGCACCTACAACTGGATTTGCATTCCGCAGACCACGGGAATTGAAGGATATTCGCCCGGCAGCGGACCACAGATCACCCAGACACTGATCAATTCCAATTTCCTGCCGAAATGGCTCATCTACCAGATAACCGCCTCGTTTGCCGGATGTACAGGACCGGCGATAAATGACACGGTTTTCATTAAACCAACACCGGCCGTTTCCTTTACAACCTGTACCGACACCATCACCGCGGCAGACGCGAAACCCATAGTCCTGAAAGGCGGCATTCCGCTGGGAGGAAGCTATACGGGAACAGGGGTTTCAGGAGGAGTTTTCAATCCGGTTCTTTCAGGAGCAGGCACATTTCCGGTAACCTACACCTTTACAAACTCTCTTAACTGCAGCGATTTCAGAACGATAAATTACACTGTTTTGCCGTTAATTCCTTTTACCTGCGGATCGGTTTACACGGATCCAAGAAATAATGTTTCCTACGCAACGGTGCAGATCGGGAGCCAGTGCTGGTTTGCTGATAATCTCAATTACGGAACGGTGATCACTGCCTCCGGGAGCATGCGCGACAACTGCGTGTTTGAAAAATACTGCTACAACAACAATCCCGCTAACTGTGGGATCTCCGGCGGACTTTATCAGTGGGAGGAAATGATGAATTATTCAACAACAGCAGGAGGCCAGGGAATCTGTCCTCCTTCCTGGCATGTTCCCGATGAAAATGAATGGACCCTCCTTTTCAGTAATTATATCAATAACGGCTTTTCGGGGAGTGCTCTCAAATACACGGGTTACTCGGGGTTTGATGCCCTTCTGAATGGCGCGGGTCATGGCAGCCGGCAGTTTAATTATGCCGCATTTGCAACCTTTCAATGGTCATCCTCGTCGTATGGACTTCAGAAAGCATGGGCACATGGAATGAACGATCCCGATCCGAGTGTTTCCCTTTACCCCTCCAACCGGAATCATGCTTTTCATGTGCGGTGCCTGAAGGATTGAAGGTTACCTTTTGAATGGGATCTTTGATTTCCGCATAACTCTATAAATCTTTAGTTACTTTTGTGCAACTTTTTGGCTTTTCGGAAGTCTTATTAAAAATTCCTTGAATATAGATGAAACTTTTACCATTCTTTGTTGGGCTTACTGTTTTGTTCTCTCAATTTGTTTCTTTTGGTCAAACTACAATCAACGCCGGCCCTGATACGACCATTTGTCTTGGGGGAACGGCTTCTTTACGAGGAATTTTTACTGGCGGTTCATATGGCACTGATAGTTATACATTCGAGGTTTTTCCATATTCTCCAGAAGATTATTCAGGCGGTACGGGAGTAACTTTTGGAGGAAATCAGGATGATCAGATAGCAGGCCCGTATGATATTGGGTTTACTTTTTGTTTTTTCAACCAAACCTATACGCAATTTTACATTGGGTCAAATGGTTGGATTGGATTTGAAAATAATTCGGCATGGACAACATTTACTTCACAACCTATCCCCAATACCAATGCGGCTGTACCAAAAAATTGCATTATGGCACCTTGGGAAGATTGGTATCCTGGCTATGCAGGTTCGCCTAATCCGGGAGTTTTTTTCTATATGAAAGGGGTTGCTCCAAACCGAAAACTAGTTGTTTACTGGCCTGATTGTATCCAATATGGTTGCAGAACTAATCCTGATCCTCCAAAAGGCAGATTTCAGATTGTCTTGAATGAACAAAGTAGTATTGTAGAAAATCACATCACATATAAACCAATTTGTTCAAATCAAACGGCTACACAGGGAGTGCACAATGCAAATGGGACTGTAGCCTTCACAGCCACAGGTAGAAATTCGACACTTTGGTCTGCCAATAATGAAAGTACCAGATTCGGTCCCAGCGGCATAAAATGGTATACAGGTGGTTATCCCGGTGGAACCATTGTTGGATATGGTGCAGCATTAAATATTTCACCCACTGTAACAACCACATACACAGTAGTTGTAGAAACTTGTGGCGGTAGTACGGCTACTGATCAGGTTACAGTATTTGTTAAAGATCCTGAATTTACATATCCCTCATATGGAATCTGTAAAGGAAGTTCTAATCTAGTTCCCACTATCCTTCAACCGGGTGGATTATTTTCCTCTTCACCAGCAGGGTTATCGATTTCCCCAACAAGTGGAATCGTTGATGTGGCGGCTAGCTTGCCAGGAAATTATAATGTTACCTATACCATTAACTCTCCATGTATTGTTTCAAAAACAAGACAATTGGATATTTTT
>JBLNAN010000238.1:0-6493 GCA_050259355.1 Syntrophothermus sp.
CTGAAAATAATCTGTTTATTGACATCTTCCACGAAACATTTGTACACCACCCCTGTATTTTTAAGTCCCTCAGGCTGATTCAGCCATAGTTTCAGCGTGATCAGCCGGATGGGATTCCGCAGCATTTTGTTCATCTGGTTATAATAGGTGGCATTTTGTGTCCGGTCCTGATCGACATAACCACCTATCGTGGCCGAGTGGTATACACTGGTGGTTCCGGGATTGTACTGGGTTCCCGAATTTTCAAAATCATTGATGTAATGATAGGAAATCTTTGGCAGATGGCACATCCGGGCCTCGTGGAGGTTGTTTTTGAAATCATCCCAGGCCCAGGTGGAAAAATAAGGCCAGCGGTAGTAATAGGTCATCCTCAGGTTGTAGAAGACGCATCCGGCAAGACATCCGAAAACAAGAATTCCGGCAATGATTCTTTTCCTGCTGAAGACTTTCTTCAGGAAAAAGGCAAAACCAATTGAAAAGAGCGTGTAATATTCAATCATTGACCTGCATCCGAAGCTTCCGCCATAGTACCAGCAGTGCCAGGAGGCAAAGACGTAACTCAACAGGAAGAATAAGAAAATAATGAACCAGCCGTTCGCTTTCTTCCGGATTGCCATCCATACTGCCCCGGCGATGAAAAAAAGAACCATGGGCGAGTAAAGAAAGAGTCCGTTGAGCGGGGCAAACCAGAAGGGGATGAGCATCGGCTTGTTCCAGAGGGAGAATTTTTCAGATCCGTAGGAATAAAACAGAAACTTCCCGGTGAGGTATTTCCAGTAGATCAGCTGTGGGAGGAAAACGAGAAAGAGAATGAGAATGAAAGTGAGGATGAACCTGGGTTTTAAAAAATATATGAAACGCTCTTTCACGGTCTTCCAGCTATCAGCATCCAGCAAAAAGATCCACGGGATGGCAAATATATTCGTGGGCCTGATCAGCACTGCCAGCGCCACCACGAAACACATCCCGACAAAATACCGGAAGGGCCGCATTGGATGATCGAGGTATTTCCCGAGGAGGAAAAGATACAGTGAGAACAGAAAAAACGAATGTACATGCGACATCAGTCCTTCGTCGATGGAGAAAAAATACAGGTTGGTGCCCGCGGCAACCAGCAAGACGGTAAGCCAGGAGATGATCTCGTTCACGTACCTTAGCAGGAATCGTCGCAGGAAAAACAATCCCAGTACCAGAAAAATGGCACCGGGTATTACCGCGAAATGCTCATAAAAAAGCGAGAAACCGTCGGCCTGCTGATGGGTGATCAGGGCGATGGAATGTGCAACGAGAAAAAACGGCAGCCAGAGTATTGCTACCCCGCAGGTCATTTTGATGATTACCTTGTTGTTGTCATGATGGAGAGAGAACCCACCACGCACCTCGTCAATTCCAGGCTTAAATTTACTTACATCCCAGTGGTAAATAAAGGTAGCGGGGAGATAGACATAATACAGCGATTTGTCGCTGACAATTTCATACTGACCCTTGTAGGTGCGGTCAGGGAAATTACGGTCCAAAGCCAGGTATACCGCCACAAATGCCAGGATGGTAAAAAGAAAGAAGTCATATTTTTTCCGGAAATTCTTCATGTCATTTTCCTGTGAAAAGCTCAACTTTATAATCTCCGATCAATAGCGGAAGTCGTCCCTCGTAGGCTATCATCGTTTTTATTCTGTCACCTGCCGGAACACCTTTTGGCGGGTCATAATCGAATATGATCCGGCTCCATTTCCCGGGTTGAACCCCATTGGTTTTGGCCAGGTACAGGTACCGCTATTTGTAAAGAAAATTATCGTGAACCGAGGTGATGACGAGATTTGCATTTTTCAGACCATTGGTATCTTTCATGAAAAATTTACAACTGACCCGGATGATTCCCTGAGGATTGGTCTGAAAGGCCTGGTATTCCTGGAAAAAAGGCGGGGAATAGGGATGAGCGGAATCCAGCCGGACGGTGTCATTTACACTTTGAAAGAAAAGCTGCTTTACAAGGAATGCAGAAGTATCGTTTCTCTTACCGCATGCGCCAACAGACAACAAAAATGGCAGCATGACCGGAAAAAGGAGCAGATATTTTCTTCCTTTACCAAACCACGACATCAGCAATTATTTTAAATGTTTCCTGTCAAAAAAGTTATAACGCAGCAGGCAATACACGGCTCTGAAAGCATCTTTCATCCCGATTTTTTTGCCTTCTTCGTAGGTTCTTCCGTAATAAGATATCCCCACTTCATAGATCCTGATCCCCCTGATCCTGGAGATTTTCGTAGTGACTTCAGGTTCAAAGCCGAACCTGTTTTCCCTGAACCGGATCTTTTTAATGATTTCCGACCTGAACATTTTGTAGCAGGTTTCCATGTCGGTCAGGTTCAGGTTGGTGAACATGTTGGAGAGGAAGGTAAGCCACCGGTTGCCGATGGAATGCCAGAAGAACAGGATCCGGTGCGGATTTCCGCCCATGAACCTGGAACCGTAAACCACATCGGCAAAGCCGTCGAGGATGGGTTTCAGCAAGAGGTTGTACTCTTCAGGATCATATTCGAGGTCTGCATCCTGGATGATGATGAAATCACCGGTGGCGAGTTCAATTCCCTTGTGCAGCGCGGCGCCTTTTCCCATGTTTTTCGGCTGACTGAACAGACGGATATCGATTTCCGGGTGCCGGGCGATATATTCTTCAACGGCTTTATCTGTTCCGTCGCGGCTGAAGTCATTAACGATGATGATCTCTTTCTGAACTCCGGCAATGAGTTCTACAGCCAGGACCTTGTCAAGGATGAGATGAATGGTACGGGCTTCGTTGTAAGCGGGAATAAGAATACTTAGTCTGGGCGGCTGCATAAACAAAAATTTCAGAAAAGACAAAAATAGGATATTCAGGCGAATTCACCTTCATTCATGGAAGTAAATCCTTTTCACCCGGCGTGAAATTCCGGTAAGGATCTCGTAAGGGATCGTTCCCAGGTCGCTGGCGAGGTTCTGTACCGGGTATTTTTCACCAAAAATGATAACCTCATCCCCTTCAGCGACAGGAATATTCCTGTCATACAAAGCAGTGATGTCCAGCATGGTGGTATCCATGCATACATTCCCGGTCACCGGCACTTCCACGTTCTTCACGAACATTCTTCCACGGCCGTTTCCGAGCCGCCGGTCGATCCCGTCGGCATACCCGATCGGCACAACGGCGATATAGCTGTCTCTCGCTGCGATTCCTTTCCGGTTGTAACCAATGGTGTCGCCTTTTCTGACCAGCCGGATCTGTGAGATGATGGTTTTCAGTGTGCTTACGTTGAGCAGGCGGCGTTGTTCCTCATCATTGAATCCTACCCCGTACAGTCCGATGCCCAGCCGTACCATGTCGAGCTGGTCTTCGGTGAAGCGGGTGATCCCTGCCGAGTTGTGTATGTGCAGCATGAAATCGTTTTCAATGCGGGATCGGAGCGTTTCACCGGCATTTTTCAGCAACTGTATCTGGTTTTTCGTAAAATCATCTTCTTCCGGATCTTCACTGGCGGCCAGATGGGAAAAAACGGATTTAATCCTGATTTTCTTCTCCTCCTTAAGCGTTGTACCAAGCAGATCAACATCTTCCGGATTAAATCCCAGACGGTGCATCCCCGTATCGATTTTCAGGTGAATGCTGACAGGTTCTTCGGGATCATTGGTCCGTATGGATTTGATCAGCATTTCCAGCACCCTGAAATTATAGATCTCGGGTTCCAGGTTATACTGCAACAGCAGGTCAAAACTCTCTTCCTCGGGGTTCATCACCATGATGGGGAGGGTGATGCCGGACTGGCGGAGGTCAACTCCTTCATCTGCATAGGCAACGGCAAGATAATCCACGTGATGGAACTGAAGCAGATTGGCGATCTCAAAACTGCCCGAACCGTAAGCGAAAGCCTTCACCATGGCCATGGTTTTGGTTCCCGGATGGAGCTTCGACCGGTAATAGTTCAGGTTGTGTACCATGGCATCCAGGTTCACCTCGAGGATGGTCTCGTGAACTTTCTGCTGAAGCACATGACTGATCTTTTCAAAATTGAAAACCCGGGCGCCTTTGAGCAAGATGGCCTCATCGTTGAAGGAGGACAGCGGGAAGCGCCGGAGGAACTGGTCGGTATCTTCAAAAAATATCTTTTCAATAAAAAACTTATCCTGCTGGCTGCTGATCTCGGGACCGATCCCGATGAGGCGGTCTACCTTCTTTGCTTTCAGAATCCCCGCGATTTCCCGGTAAAGGTCTTCGGTTTCGCGGCCGCTCTGTAAAATGTCGGAGAGTATGACGGTTTTTTTGGGATGCTGGTTCTGCCGGATCAGGAAATCCAGGGCAATACCCAGAGAATTGATATCCGAATTGTAACTGTCGTTGATGAGGGAACACCGGTGAATGGCTTCTTTCATCTCGAGGCGCATGGCAATGGGAGACAGGTTCTCCATCCTGGCTGTTATGATTCCGGGCTGATATCCGAGTACCAGCATGGTAAGCCAGCAATGGATGGCATTTTCCACCGAGGCCTCGTCGGTAAAGGGAATGATGATGAATATTTCTTTTTCCTGATATTCACCTGTTATTTTGCCGTGATGTCCGTTGATTTCAATGGAAAGAATTTTAAGATCCGCGGGAAAGGAACGACTCCACGTGATTCTCTGAATTTCCTCCGGAAGCGACAGCAGGGCTTCGTGAACAAGGGTATGATCCCTGCAATAGATTATTTTTTTTGAATTTCTGAAAAGAATGGATTTTTCCAAAGCCTTCTGTTGCATGGAAGAAAAGCCTTCATCGTGGGCATGGCCGATGTTGGTAAAGATTCCGATGTCAGGATGAATGATCTTTTCCAGTTTTTCCATCTCGCCCGGCTGGGAGATCCCGGCTTCAAAAACCGCGAGTTCATGGGAGGGGTCCATTTTCCAGACCGAGAGGGGAACGCCGATCTGGGAGTTGAAGCTTTTCGGACTGCGGATGATGTTACGGTCGTGGCTCATCAGCTGAAACAGCCACTCCTTCACGATGGTTTTGCCATTGCTCCCGGTGATGCCAATGACGGGAACCGGAAAACGGGCCCGGTGACTGGCGCTCAGCAGTTGCAGGGCTTCAAGGGTGTCATTAACAACAATGAAATTTGCATCCGGGAAAAGATCTGCGCGGGGTGTTTCACTCACGATAAAATTCCGGACGCCTTTTTCATATAATTCGGGAATATACCGGTGACCATCGTTACGGTTGGTGACCAGGCAGATGAAAAGGGCAGCCTCCGGATGAATGAGTCTCCGGCTGTCGATAAGGATGTCGATGATACCTGTTCTTCTCCCTCCGCCTGGCACGAGCGTTCCCCTGGTTATGGAGGCAATCTGCGGGAGAGAGTAGGTGAGATCCATTATTCCCGGTGATTTTCTGTTTCTTTTGTTGCAGAAGGTTTCAGGGGATTGGCCGTCAGTTCATCATAGTTCTGGCGGTTTTTGAAGATGTCGCAGGCAAGATAAACAGCGTTGCGAAAAGCTTCCGGCTCTGCCTCATTTTTCCCGGCAAGGTCATAGGCCGTTCCATGTGCAGGGGATGTTCTGATGTAAGGCATTCCCGCGGTATAATTAACACCTTCTTCGAAAGATAAAAGTTTGAAGGGAACCATCCCCTGGTCGTGATACATGGCCAGGATACCATCAAACTTTGTAAAAGAACCCGATCCGAAAAAGCCATCTGCGGAAAAGGGACCAAAAACCATATCTCCTTCCTGGTAACAGGCCTGAATAGCAGGACGGACCACCGTGTCGTCTTCTTTCCCGAGAAGTCCGTTATCGCCGGCATGCGGATTCAGCGAAAGAACGGCAATACGGGGATTGACAATACCGAAATCTCTTTTCAGTGAATGATCGAGGATCTTAATTTTTCGCATCACAAGGTCTTTGGTAACGGCAGCGGTGACCTGATTGAGGGGAATGTGCCCGGTTACCACGCCAATGCGTATCCGTTGACTGATCATCAGCATCAAATAATCCTCAGAATGAAATTTATTTGCAAGATATTCGGTATGACCGGGAAATTTAAATTTTTCGCTTTGTATGTTATCTTTGTTGATGGGTGCGGTGACCAGAACATCAATATTGTTTTTCAGCAGGTCATCCGTGGCCATTTCCAGTGAAAGCAGAGAAAGCTCTCCGGCAATGGGTGTAGATTTTCCAAGATCAATTTTCACCTCGTCTTCAACAATATTAATGATGTTCGGACGACGGGGATGAGCGGCATCGGCCCTCTTCACAAGATTAAAATTGAACTCACCTATATTGAGAGCTTTCTTGTAATAGGAGGCAACCTTTGAGGAACCGTAAACAATGGTGGTATAGGATTCGATAAGGCGGGTATCGTGTAAGGCTTTGATAATCACTTCGTAACTAATTCCGTTAACATCCCCGTGTGTAATCCCGACCCGGATTCGCTGTTCTTTTTCTGGTACTGCGTTCATAATTTATTTTTGACAAATTTAAGAATTAA
>JBLNAN010000239.1:0-10096 GCA_050259355.1 Syntrophothermus sp.
TCCCGTGATTATGAAGTGATCACCAATGGATTTGATCCGGATGATTTCCGGCATGAAGAAGTTACACTGGATGAAAGATTCAGTCTCACCCATGTCGGATCTTTAAACAAGGACAGAAATCCAGAGTTTTTATGGCGGGTAATTTCACGAATCTGCAAAGAAAGGGAGGATTTCAGAAAAGACTTGTGTTTGAGGTTTATCGGGAAAAATGATATTTCATTAACGCTGTATCTCGAAAAATACAATCTGCTTCAGAATACCGAGCTGATCAGCTACATGCCGCATGAGCAGGTACTTAAGGAATCTGCCCGTTCAAGGGTGCTGCTGCTTCTTTTGAATAATACGCCGAATGTGAAAAGTATCGTTTCGGGAAAATTATTTGAATATCTTGCCGCGCGGCGTCCCATTCTGGCAGTGGGTCCTGTTTTCGGAGATGCAGCAAGGATCATCGGCGATGCGGGAGCCGGAAAAATTTGTGATTTTGAGGATGAAACCGCTGCCAGGAAAGCCATTCTGGAACTTTACCAGGAATATAAAAATCAGGATAAAGGTCAACCAGAAGGAAATATAGATTCCTATTCACGAAAAGCCCTTACCGGCAAGATTGCCACCCTGCTTGATGAAATTTCACATGCCTGACAAGATCTTATATATCAAACCGGCCAATTCAACTTTCATGATCACCGATCAGCAGATCATGGAGAAGAATTTCCGGGTAAAATCCTTCGTGATAGCCGGTGGCAAAGGAGGTATCAGATTTATCAGGAGAATTATTGCCATGATTTTCTTCGTGATTAACCATATCCGGGATACAAAAGCCATCGTTACCTGGTTTGCTGATTATCATGCGGCCGTGCTGGTTTTCATGGGTAAGGTTTTCAACATGAAAGTTATCATTATTGCAGGTGGTCAGGAAGCCATTTGTTATCCCGAATTAAGAAAGGGTGTTTATCTGAAAAAGTTCCGGGGAAACATGGTAAAATACGCGCTGAGAAATGCATCTCTGATCATTCCCAATCATGAATCGCTGATTTATCATGAGAATTTCTTTTATGATCCCCGGGGGAAGAAGGACGGGATGAAGTATTATATTCCCGATCTCGAAACACCCATTGACATCGTATACAATGGGATTGATCCTTCAAAATTTTATCGTGATGATAGCATCAGCAAGGAACCGGGTGCCATTATGACCCTGGGGACCATGAATACAACGTATGATTTCATCAACAAGGGATTTGACCTGTTTATTGATCTTGCCCGGCGCAACCCAGGGTTACATTTCTGCCTGATCGGTATCAACCGGAATTTTCTTCCCTGGATTGAGAAAAATCACCCTTATGCAGATTTGCCAAACCTTGAAGTGGTATTTTCATTTTGTACGCATGAAATCATCTTCAAAAACCTTAACAAGGCTAAAGTCTTCATTCAGGCATCTATAACCGAAGGAATGCCCAACACGCTCTGCGAAGCAATGCTTTGCGAGTGTATTCCCGTGGGATCTGCCGTCAACGGTATCCCTGATGTAATCGGCGAGACAGGAATCATCATTAAAAAAAGGAACATTGAAGCGCTTGAACAAGCGGTTTATCAGGCATTGAAATTTGATACCGGAAAAATGGCTGCCGACAGAATCAGGGAGAATTTTTCCATGGGCCAGCGAGAAAAGAAAATCACTGAAATATTATTCAGGGAACTGGGAGATTAAATTCTTTTCCCCGATTCATCATATTTTACCACCGCCTTCTTTTTCCATCTTCCCGAAAGATAATATCCATAATACAGAATTAAACCTGCAAACCAGCCAACGGGAATGGACCACCATATGCCGTGGACACCTACCGACGGGTCCCGGGATAAGAAATAAGCCACGGGTATTCTGATGAGCCAAAGTGAGAACAGTGAAATAAACATGGGAATTACCGTATCGCCGGCTCCCCGCAATACACCATTGATGACGAACATGGTGGAAAACAAGATATAGAAGATGCCGATGACCACGAGGTAGCTTGCTCCCATTTCAATAACGATGGGGTCATTGGTGAAAAGTTGCATCAGGGGAACCCGGAAAATCACGATCAGCGCGGAGATAACGAGTGTAACACCTCCCGACATGAGAAAGGTGGCGTAAAATCCGGACTTTACCCTTTCCGGCTTATTGGCGCCGATATTTTGTCCAACGAAGGTCGACAATGCAACTGCAAAACTCATGGCAGGCAGGGCGGCAAAACTATCGATCCTGCCCGCAGCACTGTAGGCAGCATTGGCATTCACCCCAAACTGATCAACCACCCAGTAAAGTGCCACCATCCCAACAGCAACAAAGGTTTGTTGAAGTCCCGTGGGTAAACCGATCCGCATGCTCTTCATGAAGATTTCCTTATCGAATTTAAGTTCTTTAAAGGAAAACTTCACCACGCTATGGTATCTGTTCAGGTACAAGATCTGAACGATAAATGCGAGTGAAACAGATAATACCGTTGCAACGCCCACGCTCCACACGCCCCATCCCAGCACCGGGACAAACAGCAGGTCAAGCAGTATGTTAACCACAACAGAACCCACCAGGAAATACAAGGGGGTTTTTGAATCACCAAGACCTCTAAGGATTGCGCTGGTTCCGTTGTAACCAAACAGAAAGATCAATCCTGAAAAGAAAATAGTCAGAAAGGTTGTTGCCTGGGGAATAATCTCCGGGGAGAGATCAATCATCCTGAAAATGAGTGGACTGACCAAAATGCCCACGACGCTCATCAGTGCGGAGGTAAAAAACAAAAAGATGTACAGCGTGTTAATTGCCTTCTTTACCTTTTCCAGGTCTTTGGCGCCGAAATATTGTGACACCACGATGGTAAAGCCCATGGTGATACCGATGATAAACGAAACCAGAAGAAAAATAACAGGAGAGGAAGTCCCGACGGCTGCAAGGGCAGTTTTTCCAATAAATTTCCCGACGATGATACTGTCGATAACATTGTAGAGTTGCTGAAAAACATTTCCAAGCAGCATGGGGATGGCGAATTTAAAAATCAACTTCCCTTCATTCCCGATGCTCAGGTCTTTCATTCGTTATCCTCTTTCTCGCGGCAAAGGTAGCAATTGTCTGCCATTTTTTATAATTTTGCGCAATAACAACGGTTCGTTCTATCGCCTTTCTGTAATTCAGAGTGGAGGAAAGTCGGGACAACACAGAGCACCATACTTCTTAGAGGGAAGGCCTCTTTCAAGGGAGGACAGACAGTGCCACAGAAAATTACCGCTCCGAGCATGTCGAGGAGTAAGGGTGAAAACGCGGGGTAAGAGCCCACGACTGTTGCAGGTGACTGCAGCGGGGGGTAAACCTTATGGGTTGAAAGACCATGTATACCGGCTGTCAAGGGTTGCTCGCCCAATGCCGGGGGGTAGGTCGATTAAGCCGGATGGTGACATCCGGCTCAGATAAATGATAGAAGCATCCTGAATTTGTTTGAAAGCTGACGCAAGTCACCCTTCGACAGGCTCAGGGTGAACAGAATCCCGCTTACAGAACCGTTGTTATTTTTTATACTATTCCAGGATGAAAATTGTGACCATTGTAGGTGCCCGTCCGCAGTTTATCAAGGCTGCCACTATCTCGCGGGTAATTGCAGAAAGGACAGACATAGAAGAAGTGCTGGTCCATACCGGCCAGCATTATGATGCCAACATGTCTGAAATATTTTTTAAAGAACTCAATATCCCCCATCCCGGATACAATCTCGGAGTCGGTTCCGGCAGCCATGCCGTGCAAACTGCCCAGATGCTGACAGGGATCGAGGAGATCCTGCTAAAGGAAAAGCCCGAATGGACCCTCGTGTATGGTGACACCAATTCAACCCTGGCAGGAGGTCTTGCATCGGTTAAGATCCATGTTCCGGTTGCACATGTTGAGGCAGGATTACGAAGTTTCAATCACGAGATGCCGGAGGAGATCAACCGGATCATTACCGACAGGATTGCCGACCTGCTCTTTGCTCCTACTCCCACTGCTGTTGAAAATCTTAAAAAAGAAGGACTTGAGGGTATCACGGCGTTTTCGGGAGATGTGATGTTTGATTCTATCCTTTTTTACCGCGAACAGATCAAAAAAACTCCTGAAAAATACAAAACGCGGGTTCCCGGGGATAAATACATGCTGGCAACCATTCACCGGGCAGAAAATACCGACCACCCGGAAAACATGCGCAATATACTGGAAGCCTTTGAAAAATCAGGAAAAATTATTGTCCTGCCTATCCATCCAAGAACCCGCAAAACTATCACAGAATCTTACAAGATTCCCAACAATGTACATATTATAGATCCGGTTGGATATCTGGAAATGCTGAAACTCACCATGGACGCCGAAAAAGTTCTTACCGATTCGGGTGGGCTGCAAAAGGAAGCCTATTTCATGGGCACACCCTGCATCACGCTGAGAACGGAAACGGAATGGCTGGAAACAGTGCATGATGACTGGAATACGGTGACAGGAACAAATATTTCAGCCATCATGGAAGCCATTGAACGGCCATTCCCGGCCACACTGCAGAAAAATCTTTTTGGCGATGGCAATGCTGCTGAAAAAATTGTCGGGCACCTTGCATCGGCCCGATAAACCGCTTTTTTAATCCTTCATTTCTTTCAAGATATAACTGATTTTCAGATCTTGATTTTTTGTTGGAAAAACCATGGTTTTTTGTTAATAATTTTCCCTTCCGTCTCAACTATTTTTCGTAAATTTGTAATAAATTTTCATTTATTAATCATTTGAATATGAGCGATTTAGAAAAAGCTAATGCTACTTCCAATTATACTGCTGAAAATATAACCGTTCTCGAGGGGCTGGAGGCGGTCAGAAAACGTCCTGCCATGTATATTGGCGATGTCAACGTGCGGGGATTGCATCATCTGGTGTACGAGGTAGTTGATAATTCGATTGATGAGGCACTGGCGGGTCATTGTGATACCATCGGGGTGATTATTCATGCTGATAACTCTATTACGGTTACGGATAATGGTCGTGGTATTCCAACTGATTTTCATGAAAAAGAACAAAAATCCGCCCTGGAAGTTGTTCTCACCGTTCTTCATGCCGGTGGCAAATTCGACAAGGATACCTATAAAGTTTCCGGCGGGTTGCACGGGGTCGGCGTTTCCGTTGTAAATGCCCTGTCAAAGCATCTAAAGGTTTCCGTATACAGAAATGGCGAAATTTTCCTCCAGGAATATGAATTCGGTAAACCCTTATACGACGTGAAAGTGGTTGGGAAAACCGATCGTATGGGAACCGAGATAACTTTTTTACCCGATAATTCCATTTTCATAACCGATGTTTATGATTATGCCATCCTTTCTTCCCGTTTAAGGGAACTGGCTTATCTGAATAAAAATATCAGCCTGACCATTACTGATGAAAGGGATAAGGACGATCAGGGAAATTTCAGCACCGAGACCTTCTATTCAAAGGAAGGATTAAAAGATTTTATCGATTATCTGGATGCCAACCGTGAAAAACTGATGCCCGAGCCAATTTCCATCGAGGGTGAAAAAAATAATATTCCCATCGAGGTTGCCATGCAATATAATACCTCCTTTACGGAAAATATGCATTCGTATGTCAACAACATCAACACGCATGAAGGTGGTACCCACCTGGCAGGTTTCCGAAGGGCACTGACCCGTACACTGAAAGCCTATGCTGAAAAAACAGGTATGCTTGCCAAACTTAAATTTGATATCAATGGCGACGATTTCAGGGAAGGATTGACCGCGATTATTTCGGTGAAGGTTCAGGAACCGCAGTTTGAAGGTCAGACGAAAACCAAACTGGGAAACAATGAAGTAATGGGTGTGGTTGACCAGCTGGTAAGCGAACTTCTGACCAATTATCTCGAGGAACATCCCAGGGAAGCTAAAACCATTGTTAATAAAGTAATTCTTGCTGCCACTGCACGTCATGCCGCGCGTAAAGCGAGGGAACTTGTTCAGCGAAAAACAGTCATGGGCGGTTCCGGGCTTCCGGGAAAACTGGCAGACTGTTCTGAAAAAGATCCTTCTCAATGTGAAATATACCTGGTGGAGGGAGATTCGGCAGGGGGTACGGCAAAACAGGGTCGCGAAAGAAAATTTCAGGCAATTTTACCCCTCCGCGGTAAGATCCTGAATGTCGAGAAAGCCATGCAGTACAAGATTTTCGACAGTGAAGAGATCAAAAATATATATACAGCTCTGGGTGTTACTATAGGAACAGAGGATGATTCTAAAGCACTAAATCTTGAAAAGCTCCGTTACTATAAAATAATTATCATGACGGATGCTGACGTGGATGGTAGTCATATCTCCACCCTTATCCTCACCTTTTTCTTCAGATACATGAAAGAATTAATCGAAAACGGTCATGTTTACATCGCTACACCGCCATTGTATCTGATTAAAAAAGGCAGTACCCAGCGCTATTGCTGGACCGAAGAAGAACGCAAGAAAATTGTTGAAGAACTTACAGGAAACGGCAAAGAATCCAGTGTTCACATTCAGCGGTATAAAGGTCTCGGGGAAATGAACGCGGAACAGCTCTGGAGCACCACCATGGATCCTTCAACTCGAACGCTGAGACAGGTTACCATCGAGAATGGAACCGAGGCGGATCGTATTTTCTCCATGCTTATGGGTGATGACGTTCCTTCGAGAAGAGAATTTATCGAGAAAAATGCTAAATACGCTAACATAGACGCTTAAACCCATGAACCAGAAAAAATTCGTCCTTATTCTCGGGGGAATACTACTCATTGCCGTTGTTGCTTATTTCATGATCCCCAGGTCCGACAAGTCAAAACAACTGGTGGTCAAGGTAAAAAAAGGAACCTTCCCCATCGAGGTAACCACCACGGGCGAATTACTTGCCAAATCTTCCGAGAAAATATACGGTCCTGCCGCCCTGAAGATGATACAGGTGTGGCAGGTCAAGATCACGGATATCATTCCTGACGGAACCAAGGTGGATTCGGGGCAGTATGTTGCCACCCTTGACCGTACCGATATTTCAAATAAATTAAAAGACGAACAGACCAATCTTGAAAAGTTCGAGACCCAACTGGCCAAAACCAAATTGGATACATCGCTCGAGCTTCGTCAGGCCAGGGATGAACTGATTAACCTGAAATACTCGCTGGAAGAAAAGAAGATCGCCCTGGATCAATCGAAATATGAACCACCGGCCACCATCCGGCAGATCCAGATCGATCTCGAAAAGGCGGAAAGAACACTCGATCAGGCAAGAAAGAATTACCAGCTGAAAACGCAGAAGGCTATCGAGAACATGAAAGAAGTTACTGCTTCCTATAACCAGGCGCAGCGAAAACTTCAGTTGCTTACCGACGGCATTCAGCAATTCGTAATCACGGCACCCAAATCGGGAATGGTGATCTACCGGCGCGGCTGGGACGGGAGCAAGCAAGGGGTCAACTCCACCATCAGCGCGTGGGAAAACGTTGTTGCCGAGCTTCCGGATCTTTCTGTTATGATCTCCAAAACCTACGTGAACGAAATCGATATCAGCAAAATAAAGGTAGGCCAGCAGGTAAAAATTGGTATCGATGCTTTTCCTGAAAAACATTTCACGGGGAAAGTAACCGAGGTGGCCAATATCGGGGAACAGATCCAGAGCTCCAATGCTAAAGTGTTCGAAGTCAAAATTCTGGTCAACGAATTTGATTCCATCCTCCGGCCCGCCATGACCACCAAAAATACCATCGTGACCGCCACGGTGGAAAACGTGATGTTCACACCCATGGAAAGTGTTTTCAGCGACGACAGCATCACGTATGTCTTTCTGAAAAAAGGCGGAAGAACCATCAAGCAGCAGGTTATCGTGGGACTGAGCAATGAAAATGACATCATCATCAGGACAGGCGTGGAACCCGACCAGGAACTTTACCTTACACAACCAGAAAATGCCGAAAAGATGACCCTGGTAAAGCTTTCGCCCGAAGAAATCGAGAAATTCAGGGATAAGCCTGAACAGCAGAAACCTGCAGTGGCATCAAAACCGGAAGCAGCTACCATGGCCCCGTCACATCTTATAAAGAAATAGTTTCAACTACTTTCAAAAAAGAACCCGTGTTACAACGCTATCTCTACATCCTCAACATTGCGGTTGAAGCTGTCTTCCTCAACAAATTCAGATCTATTCTCACCGCGCTTGGAATCATTTTCGGGGTGGCTGCCGTGATCGCGATGATGGCCATTGGAAAAGGTGCCCAGAAAGAGATTCTTGACCAGATGAAAATGGTCGGGGTGAACAACATCATCATCGTTCCTCTTACTGAAAAATCCAAAGCTAAGGATAATGAAAAGGAATCGACAGGAACCGACCAGCAGACCAAGCAGGGAAATAAATCCTTTTCACCCGGGTTATCCCTTAAAGACGCGGAAAGTATCAAAGAAATAGTTCCTTCCGTTGAAAAGGTCAGCCCTGAAGTTATCTACGAAACGGATGTGGTGAAGGACGGGAAAAAAACTTCTACCAAACTTACCGGCATCACCCCCGATTTTTTCGCGGTATTCAACATTGAACTCGACCAGGGGGTTATGTTCAATGTAGAGCAGATGAAAGACGGAAAACCCGTTTGTATCATTGGCCCCAAAATAAAGACCAGGTTTTTTCCAAAAGAAAATGCCATTGGTAAAGAGATAAAATGCGGTCCAATCTGGCTGAAAGTGATTGGTGTGCTTGGAAAAAGAGAAGTAAATGAAGCCGCGCTGGAAAATCTGGGGATCTCTGATTACAATAACACCATCTATTGCCCCGTACAAACGCTCCTGCTTCGTTACAAGGACCGTTCGCTGGTTACCGCCGCCTCCCTTCATGGAAATAATAATTTTTATTTTGCTGGTGATTTCGCCAGTTTTTCCTATAGTTCGTCAGATGAGTCCAATGCCAGAAACCAGATTGATAAAATCGTGGTTCAGGTTAAAAATACGGAAGAGATGATTGCAACGACGGAAGTACTGAAAAGGATGATCAAGAGACGTCATGCGGGTGTAGAAGATTTCGAGATCAAGGTGCCTGAGTTGCTGCTGAAACAGGAACAGCGTACCAAAAATATTTTTAACATTGTACTGGGGGCCATTGCTTCAATTTCCTTACTGGTGGGCGGGATTGGTATTATGAACATCATGCTGGCTTCTGTGATGGAAAGAACAAAGGAGATCGGCATCCGCCAGGCCATCGGTGCAACAAAAAAAGACGTGATTGCCCAGTTTCTGACAGAAGCCACGCTTATCAGCATCACCGGCGGCCTCATCGGAATTGTAATGGGAATTTTCATTGCCCGTATTATCATGGAACTCACCGGGATCCTCACGATTGTTTCCCTGGTTTCCATACTTATTTCTTTTGGCGTTTCCGCTACTGTCGGCATCGTGTTCGGGTATATGCCTGCCCGTCGTGCCGCACATAAGGAACCTGTCACTTCTCTCCGTTATGAATAATTCTGAAAAACTGATCCAATGAAAAAATGCAAGTTTTTTCTGCTACTCGTTCTCTCTTGCACCACTGTTATTTTTCAACCTGTTTCTGCACAGGAAAAAATTCATCACCTCACCCTGGAACAGGCACTTGAGATCGCACGCACCAATTCCCCGGATGCACTGAATGCCAAACAGGCTTTCCGGTCCAGTTTCTGGCAATACAAGACATACAGGGGAACGTATCTTCCCAATCTCACTTTTGACGCCACTGTTCCCGATCTTCAGAGGGCTTTCCAGTTGAATCATAACCTGGACGGATCCGTCACGTATGTGCCTTATCAGTATGTCAATTACACGGCTGACCTTTCTTTGACACAGCGGGTGGGCTTCACAGGCGGTACGTTATTCCTCCGTTCGGGCTTGCAGCGTCTGGACAATATCACCGACACCACCATAACTTCGTATCTGACCACACCACTGAACATCGGCTATACCCAACCCATCTTTAAATTCAATCCCTACAAATGGGAACGGAAGCTTGAACCGCTGAAATACGAGGTGTCAAAGAAGAAATATCTTGAAGATCTTGAACAGATCAACATCACGACTACCAATTATTTCTTCAATC
>JBLNAN010000240.1:0-2856 GCA_050259355.1 Syntrophothermus sp.
CCCCCGCAACCGGGTGAAACTCTGGAGGATGGCGGAGGTCGTGGGCAGTCATTTTGGAATGGTCAACCCTCCCCTGGTGATTTCCAATGCCTGTATCTCGGGTGTGCTGGCCCTTAATACCGCCTTCCGTTACATCAGGGAAGGTTATTATAAAAATATTATTGTAGCCGGTGGCGATATGATCACCGAGTTCGTGGTTTCAGGATTTCTTTCTTTTCAGGCCCTGAGTCCCGCGGCATGCAAACCTTTTGACGCAAATCGCACGGGACTCACCATCGGCGAAGGTTGCGGTACCATGATCCTTTCTGACTCACCTTCGGGACGTGACGTTGAAATTACCATTTCGGGGGCAGCCGTGACCAACGACGCCAATCATATTTCAGGACCTTCCCGCACCGGAGAGGAACTGGCCCTGGCCATGCAGCGGGCCATGAAAGAAGCCGGGGTGAATCCCGCGGAATTAGATTATGTGTCTGCCCACGGAACCGCTACCATCTATAACGATGAAATGGAATCCAGAGCACTGGCCTTTGCCGGACTTTCCCAAACTCCTGTGAACAGCTACAAGGGCTACTGGGGACACACGCTTGGTGCAGCGGGCGTGATCGAATCGGTTCTTACCCACGCGTGCATGCGGGAAAATCTCCTGATTGCCTCTACCGGATTTTCTGAGCCGGGAACCCCCGAAGTACTGAACGTGATCACTGAAAATTGTTTTTCCCCAATCAACAACAGCCTTAAAATTGCCTCCGGCTTCGGCGGTTGCAACGGGGCAGTCATTTTCCGGAAGCAATGAAGAACGAACTTTTTATAACAAACTGGTGTATTATCCGTGAGAATAAGGTAATAACCCGGGATAATGTGCGGGAAATTCAGGAAATTTTTGTTAATTTTGCCGCCTTTGCAAAATCCCTTTACAAAGAGGAAGCGATCAATTATCCAAAATTCTATAAAATGGATAATCTTAGTAAGTTGGCCTTCCTTGCCGCAGAGAAGATTTTCAAAAAAAGTGACGTTCTGCAACATAATAAACCGAAAGAAACCGGAGTGGTGATTTCAAATTCAGTTTCCAGTCTGGATACCGATAATGAATACCAGAAAACCATCAGCGACAAGGATAACTATTTTCCAAGTCCGGCAGTTTTCGTGTACACGCTCCCGAATATTCTGATCGGGGAAATATGTATCCGGCATAAAATAAAAGGTGAAAATGCTTTTCTTGTCTCCGGATCATTTGATCCTGCTGAACTGGAAAGATATGTCACCGGAATTGTCGCAGCCGGAAATACAAAAGCCGTTTTGTGCGGTTGGGTGGAACTTTTGGATGAAAAATGGGATGCGGCTTTGTTTCTTGCAGAGATGAAAGAAGCAGGTGAAAACCCGCTCCCGTTCACGGCAGAAAATTTATCAATATTATATCAAAACAATTAAGGACACAATGGAAGAACTGATCAACAAGCTGAAGTCGGAAGTTATTGCACAACTTAACCTGGAAGATATTTCCCCTGATGATATTAATCCCGATTCTCCTCTTTTTGGCGAAGGTCTGGGCCTTGACAGCATAGATGCACTGGAACTGATCGTATTGCTTGAAAAAAATTATGGAATAAAAATCGAGGATCCCAAGGACGGCAAGAAAATTATCAATTCCATACGAACCAAGGCTGAATACATAACCGAGCACAAAAAAGCTTAATGTCGAAAAGAGTTTTCGTTACAGGACTGGGACTAATATCGGGGATTGGAAAAAATGTTGATGAGAATCTCCAGTCACTGCTGCTTTCGCGATCGGGTATCGGAAGAATCAGATACCTGGAAACCAAGCTGATTGACGAAATTCCCGTTTCAGAAGTAAAATTTTCGCTTGAAGAACTTTTTGATCTTGCCGGATTACCTCCTGCAGAAGGTTTTTCACGCAATGCCCTTTTAGGAATCATCGCGGCCAGGGAAGCCTGTTCAGATGCCCGCGTAGACGATTTTCCCGGTCTTCGTACCGCACTCATTTCCGCTACTACCGTTGGCGGGATGGATCGTTGTGAATTGTACTACGAGGACTTTCTGGAAAATGATACGCGAAACGGGTATATTGATTGCTATGATTGTGCTGACAGTACCGAAAAAATAGCCCAGATACTTGGATTTGAAGGGTTTGCCACCACGATCAGCACCGCCTGTTCTTCCTCTGCAAATTCAATTCTTCTCGGAGCCAGGATGATCAGGAACGGGAAAACAGACCGTGTAATCGCCGGTGGTTGCGAATCACTGACCCGGTTTCACCTCAACGGTTTTAATGCCCTGAAGATCCTTGACAAGGAACCCTGCAAGCCATTCGATCAGAATCGTTCGGGTATCACCCTTGGCGAGGGAGCTGCTTATGTCATTCTTGAATCCGAAGAAGCAGTAAGAGCCGGAAACAAAAAGGTGTACGCCGAAGTAGCAGGCTGGGGCAATTCCTGCGAGGCGTTTCATCAGACTGCCTCTTCTCCGGATGGCGAAGGTGCTTATCTTGCCATGCAAAAAGCACTAAACATGAGCGGATTAAAGGCGGAAGATATCGCTTACATCAATGCACATGGTACGGGGACCGACAATAATGATATTGCAGAAGGAAATGCCATCATGCGCCTTTTTAACGGTCATGTACCGGCCGTTTCCTCTACAAAGCCATTCACCGGTCATACCACCAGTGCTGCAGGATCCACAGAAGCTATAATTTCCATTCTGGCGCTCAATAACCATCTCATCTGGCCGAGTCTCAATATTACAGAGCCGATGAAGGAGGTTTCCTTCGTTGCTGTGCGTGAACTGACCCGTTCTGAGCACATGGTGGCGGTCATGTCAAATTCATTTGGATTC